>JAYVAI010000069.1:0-14180 GCA_043751075.1 Cyclobacteriaceae bacterium
AATTTTTCGGGAAAGCTTTCAATAAATTCCCACGCGTTGGCTTTGCGGGCAGCTTCAATTATTTCCTCTTCGGTGGCAGTGGTTTTTCCGTATGCGATGTTTTCGCGTATGGTGCCACCAAACAAAATTACTTCCTGCGGCACAACGCCAATGTTGCTCCTGCAATCGGAAAGCGGATATGAGTTTGCATTCAATCCATCCAATTTGATTTCCCCCTGCGAGGGTTCATAAAATCTCATCAGCAAATTGATAATGGTAGATTTGCCCGACCCGCTCGGCCCCACCAGCGCAATTTTTTCGCCCGGCATTACTGAAAAAGAAATACCCTTTAGCACGGTAACATCGCTGCGTGTGGGATACGAAAACCGGACATTGTCAAACTCAATCTTGCCCGACAATTTTAACGTGTTTGAGGCGGTGGATTGCTCATCTTGCTGATCTAAGATTTCCAATATCCTTTCCGATGCGCCCACCGATCGTTGCAACTGCGAATAGATGTCGCCCAGCCCGGCAATGGAGCCTCCAATAAATGTGGTGTAAAGTATAAACGAGAACAGCTCGCCCACCGAAACTTCTTTTGATTGCACGAGGTAGGCACCATACCAGCTTACGGCCACAATGCCCCCGAACAAGGCCACGATGGTAAACGAAATGAAAACGCCTCTGTACTTGGAAGCATGAATGGCGGTGTTCACCACTTCGCTCAGCGACTTTTTATATCGCATCACCTCAAAAAGTTCGTTCGTAAAAGATTTTACCACCGCAATGGAGTGAAGGGTTTCTTCTACAATGATATTGGAGTTGGCCAACTGATCTTGAGTTTTTTTTGAAAGCTTGCGTATAAATTTTCCAAAAAACAAAGCGGCCAGCACCAACACCGGAAACGTGAGCAGCATAAAAATTGTAAGGCGCGGGAAGAGGATAAAAATCACGGGCACACCAATGAGAAGCACCAACAATTGCCGCAGCAATTCGGCCAACGTGAACGTGAAGGTGTCTTGCAATGTGCCTACATCCGAAGTGATGCGGCTTATCAGCTCGCCTACTCTGCGGTTGTCAAAAAATGAAATGGGCAGCCAAATTATTTTAGCATAAATGTGCTGGCGCAAATCGGCCAGTGTTCGTTCGCTCACGGTGGTGAATGTATAAACACGTAGAAAAGAAAAAACACTTTGCACCACAAGGATGGCGATCAATGCCAAACCTATCTGATTAATGGTGGTGAGAAAAAAATCAGTTTTGCCTTGCGCCACATCTAAGAGCTTGCCGGCAAAGTATGGGAACGAAAGCAGGGTGCCACTGGACAAGCCCAAGGCAATGAGCCCAACCGTAAACGTCCATCGGTAGGGCAGCACAAACCTGAAAATGCCAAGCAGTTTTTCAATGCCCGATTTATTGAGAGGCCGCTTTTCTCCCTCTTCCAATTTGTTGTGCCTTGCCATAAAATTTTAATTGATAAAAAAGGATTACTGTTTACCCGCCAAGAATGAGACCTCCACGGAGAAATGCACGGTGTCGTTGAGGATCATTTTTTGCGTTCCATGCAATTGATAGCCACTCATTATAACAGATTCGTTGCCATCGTCAAACAGCAGCATCAACGTGCGCCTTGTGTCGAACAGAGGATTGTGTTCCTGAAAAACAGATTCTATCTTTTTAAGTATGCGCGGTGACGACTGATAATAAAATTTCACAAAGGGAATGGGCGAGGGATTTTTTGCTACATAGGTGCGCACCAGCAAATTGCTTTTTATGTCCTTTTCGCCATCGCGTATTTCATACATGCTTTTATAAAGTGGTTTGTTGATCAGATCGAGTTGCCGGAACACATCCAGCTCGTTTGCAATGTTTACACGATCTGGCACAAAGGATGAATCGTCTGCTTTGCCGTTGATCACGGACTTCTTGTTGATGGTAGCATGCGCCTTTACCAGTTCTGCCACTTGTGCTTGCACCAAGCTGTCAAAATCAAAATACGGTTTATCATATTGTTGATTGGTGCGGTTGCAGGAAAACAGGATAAAAAGCCACGGACAAATTAAAATAAAAACCCTGCCCATTATTTATCTATCAATATGGTTCCAGTCATTTCTTTGGGAATGGCTATGCCCATCAGGGTGAGTATGGTAGGTGCCAGATCGCCCAGCTTGCCATCTTTCAGCTTGCCGTGATAGGCATCGTCAACCAAAATGCAGGGGACTAAGTTTGTGGTGTGCGCTGTGTTGGGGCTTCCGTCTTCGTTCATCATAAGTTCGGCATTGCCATGATCGGCAATGATGATAACAGTATATCCGTTTTTGCGGGCTGCCTCCGTCACGGCTTCATTGCACGTGTCAACCGTTTCGCACGCTTTCACGGCTGCCTCAAACACTCCGGTGTGCCCCACCATGTCGGGGTTGGCAAAATTCAAACAGATAAAACCAGCTTCTTGTTTTTCAAGTTCTGGAATGATTTTGTCTTTGATGTCGTTGGCGCTCATCTCCGGTTTCAAATCGTAGGTGGCCACTTTTGGCGAGGGGCACATGATCCTCGATTCGCCCGAAAAAACTTCTTCGCGCCCACCGGAAAAAAAGAAAGTTACATGTGGATATTTTTCTGTCTCGGCAATACGGATTTGTTTTTTTCCTGCTTTGGATACGATCTCGCCCAGCGTGTTGGCCAAGTTGTCTTTATCGAAGATCACATTCACGCCCGTAAACGAATCGTCATAGTTGGTGAGTGTAACATAATGAAGATTGAGCTTGTACATGTTCTGCTCATGATAATCTTGTTGGGTGAGTGCCATCGTTATTTCGCGGCCACGGTCGGTGCGGAAGTTGAAGCAAAGCACCACATCACCCTCTTTTATAGTGGCAAGAGGTTGGCCTGCTTCATCGGCAACAGCAATGGGTTTGATAAATTCATCGGTAACGCCAGCTTGATAAGATTTATCCAGAGCAACGAGCACATCCATAGTCTTTTCGCCCGTGCCATGCACGAGTAAATCGTAGGCAAGCTTCACGCGCTCCCATCGTTTGTCGCGGTCCATGGCGTAGTAGCGGCCTATCACACTCGCAATTTGTCCGGTGGTTTTTGCGATGTGATCTTTAAGATCGGTCAAATACCCAATGCCTCCTTTGGGGTCGGTATCGCGCCCATCCATAAACGCATGGATAAACACTTTTGTGAGCCCGTGATTGTTGGCAATGGTGCAGAGGCCCTTCAGGTGATCGATGTGCGAATGCACACCACCATCGGAAAGAAGGCCGATCAAATGAAAAGGCTTGTTGTTTTTTTTTGCGTAGGAAATCGCTTCCATCAAGACCGGGTTGCCGTCAAGTTCTTTATCTTCCACCGCTTTGTTCACGCGCACCAGATACTGATACACCACACGGCCAGCACCAATGTTCATGTGGCCCACTTCAGAGTTTCCCATTTGCCCGGCAGGCAAACCCACGGCCAGGCCCGATGCTTCTAATTTGCTGTGGGGATATTTTTTGTACAAAGAGTTGATGTAGGGAGTCTGCGCGCTGTCAACAGCCGAAACTTTTGGGTTTTTGGCAATGCCCCAGCCATCCAATATCATCAATAGCACTTTCTTGTTCATGGTATTTTTGTTCGGTAAAAATTTGAGAGGCCAAATATACTGAGTACCGCGTAGCTTATGCTAAAAAAAGTGCCTCGTGCTGATTCGGATTTTGTCAAGGGGACCAAAAAGTCCGACTGTCATCGAGGCCATTGAGCCGCGATCTCCTTTTTGCACTGATAATTGGGATGCCGGGTCAAAGCCCGGCATGACACACCGAACAATCTGGACTTTTTAGTCAACCCCAGGCGACTGTATGGTTTTTTTGACCTGCATTGAGAGTTCTGATGTCAATATCAAAACAACATTTGTTAGGATTCAACCATTCATTGACCGATAAAATTTTTCGATACCGGATTAATGGCATAATTTTGGACTGATCCTGAAACGCTATGAAGAGCAAAAAATTGACATTCACCATTTTCTTGATACTGATTTCGCAGTTGCTCTGGGCCCAAGCCGAAGTTTTTGCTTCCATCAAGGATGCCTTGAAGGCTGGAAGCGCCAAAGAAATCGTGAAATTTTTTAATCAATCGTTGGATATCAACCTGGAAGGGGAAATCAACACCTACAGCAAAGCACAATCGGAATTTGTGTTGCGCGATTTTTTCAAAAAGCACCCTCCCACCGATTTTGCCATTGTCCACACGGGTTCATCCAAAGGTGGGTTGCAATACGCCATTGGCGACTATAAAAGCAACGGAGAAACCTACACCGTGCTTATCCGCGTAAAGCAAGCAGGAGAAAATTATCTTGTGCACGAAATCAGTTTTGTGAAGGAGTAATGCGGCCGGCCTATCTCACCGATCAAGCCATCCGTGCGTTCATTAAAAGTGCGTTGGCCGAAGACATCGGTGAGGGCGACTTCTCAACATTGGCGGCCGTGCCTGCATCCAAATCAAGTAAAGCACAGTTGCTCGTAAAAGATGATGGCATCATTGCCGGGCTTGAATTGGCCGAGCGGATTTTTCACGAAGTGGATCCGGCTTTGCACGTTACGTTTTTCAAACGCGATGGCGTGCCCATAAAAAATGGAGATGTTGCTTTTACAGTAGAAGGAACCTCACAAGCAATTTTATCGGCCGAACGCTTGGTACTCAACTGCATGCAGCGCATGAGTGGCATTGCTACCTACACTAACCAGCTTTGTAAATTGATTGAAGGCACAGGGGCGCAACTGATGGACACACGCAAGACCACGCCCAACTTTAGGCTGATGGAAAAATGGGCCGTGGCCCTGGGTGGTGGAATGAACCATCGCTTTGCTTTGTACGACATGGTGATGCTAAAGGACAATCACGTGGACATGGCCGGAGGCATCCGTGCTGCGACAGAAAACACAAAAAGATATTTGCGTGAGAGTGGAAAGGATCTGAAAATTGAAATAGAAACCCGCAACCTGAAAGAAGTAGAAGAAGTGCTGCAGGTGGGCGGTGTGAACGTGATCATGCTCGACAACATGAGCAGGGAAGAAATGAAAAAAGCGGTGCTGATGATAGGCAGAAGATTTAAAACAGAAGCAAGCGGAGGCATCACAGAATCAAACTTGCGCTCTGTGGCCGAGTGTGGCGTGGACTATATTTCAGTAGGGGCACTTACGCACTCGGTGAAGAGTTTGGATTTGAGTTTGAAGGCGGAAAAATGATTTAAGATTTTTCCTCCGCCTCAACGCTCTCCATCTCCTGGCTTTTGAGTCTCTTCTCTTTCTTGTTCCGCTCAAGGGTATTATAAAACCAATAACTTGCTGCCAGTATTCCTGCCGATGGAAGAAGAAAAAGCAAATTTGGGTAAAGCCAATCAATTAAAAAGAGGGAAGCAGCCACACAGTTGATGGCATAAAACAACAATACCCCGCGCCTGAAGAAGATGAAAACAAAACTTGCCAACAGCAAGATGATAACAAAAGGAAGTGAATTCATTGTTCAGGTATTAGTATGAAATCCATAAGCAAGCCATCGTATAGGGTGACGAAGTTAATAAAAAAATGATTTTGAAAAATCACAACTGGATTCATCCGCACCTCTTTCCTCACCACTTAAACGCCTGCCGCGCCACCAATTTCCACTGGCCTTTTTCTTTTTGCCAAACCTGCAATACCCCAATGTTCAAGGATGCTTGAATTCCGTTGTTGATCAACTCTCCTTTTAAGGTATGCCGCACAATGGCAATGCCAGCAGAAAACTTCACACTGATCCCCGATAGATCAATGGACTTAAAATCATTTTTTCCGCTTACGATAGCGGCCATAAAAGCAGCCTTGTCTTCAATCGTGCCGCTGGAGTGGCCGTAGCTAAGATCGGCAGAAGTCAGGTTGTCCAAGGCCTGCTGATCCCCATCTATCATTGCTTTTCTAAGTTTCTCTATGGCGGTAGTTACTTCTTGTTCTTTGGCTGGCTGGGCCGTGGCCAGTGAAATGGTGCTTAAGCATAGCATTAGGATCAACATATTTTTCATAGCATGGATTTAAGCACTCAATATCATAAAGGTTTACTTATTGCGCAATTAAGTTTTGGATGAGCGGGCTCAAAACACGATCGAGGTTTGTGTACTACTGTGCTGTACTGTAAAGCTCAAATAGCTAACAGGGGAAGCTGGCTCCGAAACTTTGATGGGTTTGCATAAAAAGCAAGCCGCACTAAAAGCAGAAAATTCCATTGATGTAATAAGGCATTGATTATCGGATTTTATTTTTTATATTCATCGCTCTTGATTTAACTGTCTCTAATTTTTTACCAAATAGATCACGTAGTCAAATATTCACTTAACCCCTATCAATTATGATTAAAAACTACAAAATCCAGAGGCGACTGTTGATTAGCTTGCTTCTGTTGTTCGTGTTCTTTTCCGGGTTTTCGCAGGAGCGGAGAGTGGCGGGTCGGGTTACCGATGAGAGCAGCGCAGGCATGCCAGGTGTAAACATCCTGGTAAAAGGCACGGCCATCGGCACGGTGTCCGACAGTGAGGGAAATTTTATTATCAATGTGCCTTCCTCCGAGGCGGTGCTGGTATTTTCTTTTGTGGGCTACCTTACCAAAGAAATGCCAGCAGGTTCACAGACCAACGTTACCGTAAACCTTGAGCCGGATGTTGTTGCACTGTCGGAAGTGGTGGTGACCGCTTTGGGAATAGAGCGGTCTGCGAAAAGTTTAGGGTATGCAACTACAAAAGTATCTTCCGATCAGCTTTCCATAAACCGGACTCCCAACCTGATGAATTCATTGCAAGGCAAAATTGCAGGTGTAAATATTTCGTCATTGGGAACGGGGCCTGGCGGAACTTCCAAAATTCGTATCCGCGGACAATCCTCCATCAATGGCCAGAATAGCCCGCTGATAGTTATTAATGGGGTGCCAATTGACAACACCAATTTCGGAACAAATCCGGGTAACCAAGGAAGCGATGGTGCCATTGGCAACAGGGGCGGTGGTGCCACTACCGATGGTGGGGATGGGTTGACCAGTATTAACCCCGATGATGTAGAGAGCATGACCGTATTGAAAGGTGCTGCTGCCGCTGCCTTGTATGGTTCACGTGCGAAGGATGGTGTTATCATGATCACAACAAAATCAAAAGGGAAAGAAAAAGGAATTGGGGTGACCTATAACATGAATTACATGAATGATCAGGTACTTGACTTCACTGATTATCAATATGAATTTGGCCAAGGCGAATATGGTGTAGGGCCAGCGTCTCCAGGCGCACCGGCCAACCCCGTTACTGGTCAATGGTCTTTTGGGCCTAGGATCCAACCGGGCATGACACAGTTATTATATGATGATCCTGCAATACCCTATGTTCCTCAACAGAATAGACTCACTGAATTTTATAGAAACGGTAGTACACTCACCAACACAGTTTCTCTTTCGGCCTCAAGCGATAAGGGTGGAATGAACCTTTCGGTTGCCAATATGAATGCTGATGGCATCACACCCAATAACACCTACACCAGAAAAACCATCAACATGGGCATGGGCTACGATCTTTCTGATAAATTGAGCTTTAAGGGTAATATCAATTATTCGAACGAGTACAATAAGAATCCTCCTGTAGTTTCTGAGCAAGATAACTCGATACCAACAGCATTATTGGCAATGGCCAATACAATGCCTTTGGATGTGCTTCGCGACAATCAATATAATTCCGCAGGCGGTGAATACAGCTATTCGCGGTTTACGAACCGTACAAATCCTTATTGGGTATTGTCGGAAGTGAAACAGAACAATCGCAGAGACCGGTTGTTTGGAAATATCTCCGTTAAGTACGATTTCGCAAAATGGCTCTTTGCGCAAGTTCGCGTAGGGCAGGATTACTGGTCGCGCGATTCAGATTATATAAACGCTCCTACCGGAAAGAACAATCTCAATCAAGGAGGCATTGCTTCGGCCACACCAGGTTTTGTCAACGGAGTGTTTACGCAAGAAACACGCAGGTTTAGGGAAACCAATGTTGACTTCCTTGTTTCGGCCACCAAAGAGTTTGGTGACTTTGGTTTGAACATAACCGGGGGCGGCAACCAGATGTACAGACGTTCTGATTTAAACAGTGTTCAGGTAACAGACTTTGTTGTTAAAGGACTTTACACGGTGCAGAACGGACGATTAAAAGATCCCATATATGATCTTTCTGAAAGACAGGTGAACTCGCTCTATGGTTCAGCGGAAGTTAATTACAAACAGTTTCTCTACTTAAACGCAACAGCAAGGAACGACTGGTTCTCAACCTTGTCAAAGGATAACCGCAGCATTTTATACCCATCGGTTTCTTTAAGTTATGTTTTCTCAGAATCATTTGATCTGCCATCCTGGTTGAATTTTGGAAAATTGAGACTTGCGTATGCCGAGGCCGGTAGTGATACCGATGTGCCACCCTATGCAGACAAACTGTTTTATGGTACCAGTGCCGCACCCTTTGCGGGCCAGCCTGTGGGCAGTACCGGCACCGTTGTACCAAATGCAAACTTGAAGCCTATGAGAATTGGAGAAACCGAGGTGGGTTTGGAATTGAAAATGCTTGACGGACGGTTAGGCGTTGATTTTGCAGCCTATCGCAAACTCACATCCGATCAGATAGTAAATGCACAAATCTCCAATGCCTCCGGTTTTACCAATACGCGCATCAACAGCGGTCAAAGCGAAAACAAGGGCCTTGAAATGATGATCAATGTAGTGCCCGTTAAAACCAATGATTTTCAATGGGACTTCACCTTTAATGGAGCCTACAACATAACCAAAGTGCTAAGCTTATTGACCTCAACAGAAGGGGAAAGGATTACGGTTGGAAACCACGTGTTCAATGGCTTTTTGCAACAGATTGTTGGAGAAGAAATGGGACAAATTGTTGGAAATGGTTACCGGAGAAACGCTGATGGCCAGATTGTATTTGGTACCGATGGGCTTCCTTTAACAACCAGTAACATGATCTTTGGAAGCGCATTGCCAAAATGGGTAGGCGGTTTTACCAACTCGGTTAATTATAAAGGGGTCATGCTTTCATTCCTGATTGACTTCAAATTAGGAGGAAAATTATTGTCTGGTACAAATTTCAATGCCATGCGCCATGGCCTTCACAAGGCTACCCTTGAAGGCAGGGAAGGAGGGCCGATTGTCAATGGCGGTGATCGCGGCAGAGTGGTGGGTGTTGGTGTCAACGAAGCCGGTGAACCAAATGCGATAGGGCCAACCAACGAGGATTATTTCTCTGTAGTTAGAGCAAGGGCATTGATTGAGCCAGTCATTTACGATGCAGGCTATTGGAAGTTCCGCCAAATCAACATTGGTTATGACTTCACAAAGTTTCTTAAAGAATCTTTCCCCGTCAAAGGCTTGAAGTTAAGCGTTGTTGCCAATAATGTGTTCATGCTAAAGAAATGGGCTGACAATATCGATCCTGAAGCCTTTGGTTACAGTTCTGACAACGTTGTTGGGATGGAGTCTGCAACTGTTCCCACAACAAGGAGCATTGGCTTCAATTTGAATGTTAAATTTTAATCCGACTGAAAATGAAAAAGACAATAAACATATTTATACTGGCTCTGTCGTTCACGCTTATTACAACGGCTTGCGATGAAGGGTTTGATGAACTGAATACGAGTAAAAGCGGGGCCATATCACTCGATCCTGTTTTTATTCTCAACAACGCCATAATTTCATCTTCGCCAACAGCAAACCTTGTTTATGATCAAGCCATCGTACAACAATGGATTGCCACCAACACAGGTGTGTTGGAAGGCGGGAATTTTAACAAAGTGGTTGTCAATAACACCCCATTGAACTGGAATAACTATTTCCAAAATGTAATCAAATACACCAATGATGTGATCACAACCACCAAGGATGATGCGGCCAGGGCAAACCTGTATCACATGGCGAGGATTGTTCAAGCCAATGCGTTTATGGTACTTACCGATACGTATGGAGATATTCCTTACACAGAAGCAGGTGGAGGATACACGGCCCAGAAATTTTTCCCTGCCTATGAAACCCAGCAGTCCATCTATCCAAAATTAATTGATGAACTAACGCAAGCAGTAGCAGCATTGGGTGTTGCCGGAAAGGTTGAAACGGGTGATGCGTTATACGCTGGTGATGTTGCCAAGTGGAAACGATTTGGAAACTCACTATTGCTGAGAGCAGGTATGAGATTAACAAAAGCGGATGCAGCAAAAGCCGCAGCTACCGTAACGGCTGCTGTTGGTGGAAATGCTGCTAATAATCTGATCGTAACGAATGCCGATAATGCTATCATCAGGCATGATGCCAACTTTGTAAATGGAATTGGAAACACTGTAAACGGTGGAGAGGCAGCCAACTTCTATTTGGCAGGACCCTTTGTAAATGCTTTGAAAGGAACACCCGGTAATGTTGGCAATACAACGGTTGTTGATCCGCGTTTAACAGCCATTGCCATTCGCTATGGTGGCGCCCGAAGCGGTGTCGATCAAGCCGCACGCAGTTTTGCAAACGGCAGCAAATTGCCAGCTGATCAGTTTGGCACACCCATGGGCAGCACAGATGCGACCGCGGATGCGGCTGGTGCTTTGCTCCCTGCCGGTGGATTGTATGGTAATCCGCTTGCACCCCGCACGGGCAATCGGTTTAGCTACAGCCAAGTGGATAGAAACCGGATGGTTAAAAGAACTTCGCCCTTGTTTTTAGTAACTGCTGCACAAACAAATCTTTTACTTGCAGAAGCGGCTATGAGAGGGTTGGCCGGGCTTACTGCGGCCGATGCTCCTGCTTTATTTAAGAATGGAATAAAGGCCCACATGGATCAAATGGTGTCTTACGACCCAGGCTGTGCAATTTCGGCAAGCGATAGGGATACCTATGCCGATGGCGCTGAAGGTACGCTTGCAAATGGATCGCTCGCTGCGGCCCTTCCCCAGATTGGATATCAATATTGGGTAGCCTCATTCCTTAATGGACCTGAAGCATGGGCTAATTTCAGAAGGACAGGTTTCCCTGCTCTTGCACCTAATCCATTTTCAGGAAGTCAGGTACCCGGATCATTTATTGAGAGGCTCACGTATCCGGATGCTGAGAAATTAGTGAATGCTGAAAACGTTACCAACGCTGTTTCCAAATTGGGAGGGCCAGATGTTTTAGCCACCAAAGTTTGGTGGGCTAAATAATTTTAAGGCTCGCTTTAATTAAAAAGGGTTCTAAAAATTCAATTTCCATTTATCATTTCCCTTCTGGGGAAACAGGAATGAGGTATAAAAAGGGCAAATTGAATTTTTAGAACTCCCCTAAAGCGATGGGCAACCCAATCAGGTTGCCCATCCTATTTGATCATTTTTTTTGACCGGAAAAATTGCTGTGCAAGCGGATCAGCATCAAATCAAGAAACACGTAGCTTCATCCACCAGATAAATCAAAAGCCGAAACCGTATCGAACGAAATTATCAACTAACCTTTTTCATAAAATGATAAAATATACAATCATTGTTCTGCTCATCATGGTGGGATCATTCAACTCCCTCGCCCAGCGCGTAGGCTCATCCCCCGAATACATCAAAGCCCTCACCTCCGAATGGAAAGGCGAGCGCCTGCCCGATGGCCGCCCCAAAGTTTCCGATGCCATACTCGCCCGCTTGAAAAACATTTCCATGGAAGAAGCCTGGGGCGTGCTGCGCAACAAAGGCTACCACAATCAATACGAAGGCAATTGGGAAATCATGTTGCCCGATAGCGCCATGACAGGCCGCGTGGTTACAGCACAGTACATCCCGCTAAGGCCCGACTTGCAGAACTATGTTAAGGAACAAGGCAAGCTCGAAAACCGCGCGCAAAAAGGCGGCACCAACTCGTGGCCCATTGATGTGCTCACACCGGGCGATGTGTATGTGGCCGACAGTTACGGCAAGATGGCCGGGGGCACGTTGATTGGCGACAACCTCGGCAATTCCATTTACGCCAAATCACAAAGGGGTGTAATATTTTACGGTTCGGTGCGCGATGTGGAAGGGCTCAATGAAATAAAGGGTTTTAATGCCTGGGTAAAAGGTCAAGATCCATCGTACATAGATCAGATGATGCTCACCACCATCAACACGCCCATACGCATTGGCCGCGCCACGGTATTGCCTGGCGATGTGGTGCTGGCAAAAAAATATGGAACGGTTTTTATCCCATCACATTTAGTGGAAGAACTCCTGATCACCTCCGAAGTAACAGCCCTGCGCGATGAGTTCGGCCATCAACGCCTGCGCGAGAAAAAATATCTGGCCGGAGAAATAGACAGCGATTGGAGCGATGCCATCAAAAAAGATTTCCTCGACTGGCTCAACAAGTACCCAACAAAATTGCCCATGCCGAGAAAGGAACTTGATGATTATTTGAAAAGCCATAATTATTAATAGTAGGCAGTAGGCAGGTTGCAGTAGGCAGTACTGCCGTCACATTTCCAGCTTTACTTTTTAACAAACAAGAATTTTACAATGCATTATGACGAAAACAGAAAACCATTTAAAAAATCATAATTACTGAAATAGGATGGAAGCCAGTAACTGCTTACTGCAGTCTGCCTACTGCCTACTTTTTTCTACCTTAACTTAACCAACACCATTATGAAAAGCATCATCCAACAAATCGCCAAACAAAACAAAGAGCGTGAGGCCACCGCGGCACTTGCACGCCAAGCAGAAATTGATAGCCCCGAAACAAACAACAACAGGCGCAGCTTCCTAAAGAAAACTGCCCTTGGCGGGATGGCCATGACTTCGCTCATGGGATTGTCCTTTGAAGACTCGATGGCGCAAACCACCTCGAAGGTGCAAAAGGCATCGGCCCCTTCCGATTTAAAAATTACCGACCTGCGGTATTGCGTAACCACGGTGTTGGGAAGAACGGCCATCATACGCATTGATACCAACCAAGGCATTTATGGATTGGGCGAAGTGCGCGATGGGGCAGACCCGCGCTATGCGCTCATGCTCAAGAGCCGCATACTGGGCGAGAACCCGTGCAACGTGGAAAAGATTTTTAAAATCATAAAACAGTTCGGTGGCCAAGCGCGCCAAGCAGGTGGTGTGTGTGCAGTTGAAATGGCGCTGTGGGATATCTGCGGCAAGGCATACAACGTGCCCGCATGGCAGCTGCTCGGTGGGCGTTACCGCGATACGATCAGGATCTATGCCGACACGCCCGAAGCAAAATCTCCCGAAGAGCAACTGAAGCTCATAAAATTTAGAACAGAAACGCAAGGCTACTCTTGGTTGAAGATGGATGTGTCCATCAACGAAATAAAAGATATTCCCGGATGCCTGGTGAACCCGGATATTTTAAAACAGGGGAGCAGCCAATGGCAAGGCGGGTACATGTCTTACGCCAACACCAAGCATCCCTTCACGGGCATACAGATTACCGAAAAAGGATTGGACGAACTTGCCAAGATTGTGGACAATGTGCGCGGCATGGTTGGGTATTCCATCCCGCTGTCCACCGATCACTATGGCCACATTGATATGAACAATTGCATACGCCTCGGCAAAGCACTTGATAAATATAGGCTGGCGTGGCTCGAAGATATGGTGCCGTGGCAATACACCGAACAGCACAAAACTATTTCCGATGCGCTCGATACACCAACCCTTACCGGTGAAGATATTTTCTCGCTCGATTTTTTCAAGCCATTGATCGATCGACATGCCGTTGATATTATCCACCCCGATCTTTCTTCATCGGGCGGCCTGCTGGAAACAAAACGCATTGGCGACTACGCGGAAGAAAAAGGGATTGCGATGGCCATGCACCAAGCAGGCACACCTGTTTCGTTTATGGCCAACGTGCATTGCGCTGCCGCCACACAAAACTTCCTTGCGCTCGAACATCACTCGGTTGATTTGCCTTGGTGGGAAGGCCTGGTGAAAACCACAGACGGACGGAAACTGATTGACAAAGGTTTCTCTCCGGTGCCGCTCTCCGCTCCCGGCCTCGGCATAGAGCTGGTAGATGAAGAAGTGAAAAAACATCTCCACGCTACCGACTCAACATACTTTGCACCAACGAAAGAGTGGGATGAGAAGAGATCGCATGATAGGACGTATAGTTGAGAAGTAGGCAGTAGGCAGGAATTGAGAAGTAGGCAGTAGGCAGGGTGCAGTAGGCAGTATCCG
>JAYVAI010000070.1:0-5156 GCA_043751075.1 Cyclobacteriaceae bacterium
GGCTATAATCACAAGAGAAGAACCGTAGGTTCGGCCCGTATATGTGCCGTGCCTATGGCACTCCTTTCCTGGTTGAGGTTACTAACAACGGATTAAAATCCGTTGTTAAAATATGATCCGAGCCTACGGCTCTTGGATTCCCACTGCCAACCTTGTATTGATTCCAAATTCGATAAAAAATAATTTGAAAGATGTGTGCATAGACGAGGGGCTTAAGCCTGCCTGTCCGGTAGGCAGGCCCGTGGCAATTGACAACCAGCAGGAAGTGGGCTTCCTGCCCGATCGCTTGGCAGGCGGGTAGCCCAAAATATAGATGGACTACACGCGCAAATTCTATTCCTTCATGCCGACTAAAACTGGACACGTGACCGTGTCTTTTGAAATGCAACCAAATTTGAAACTTCACCTTTCCGCAAAAGTTTTTATCAGACCGCTTATACTTGAATCCATGCGTATTCAATCTGAAAGGAATATTTTTATTAATGAATTCACACAATTGCATTGCCCATGAAACCTGTTGTACAAATATCTCTCGACCTGACCAACATTGATGAAGCCTTGGAAACGGCAGCGTTGGCTATGCGCGCTGGTGTGGATTGGTTGGAGGCTGGCACGCCACTAATTCTAGCCGAGGGTTTGCATGGTGTGAAAAAATTGCGCGAAGCATTTCCGAATGTGCCTATTGTGGCTGATCTAAAAACGATGGATGGCGGTTATCTCGAAGCGGAGATGATGGCCAAGGCAGGGGCCACCCACGTGGTGGTGATGGCGCGCGCGCATGAAGAAACAATCAAGTGTGTGGTGAAGGCTGGCCGTGATTACGGTATCAAAGTAATGGGCGATAATCTTGGATGCCCCGACATGGTGGATGCGGCAAAATGGTTGGAAGATTTGGGATGCGATTATATTGTCCATCATATTGGCTACGATGAAAGACGGGGCATTGCAGCACAGGGAAAACGTATGCCCAGTCCGTTGGATCAACTGCGCGAAGTGGTGCAGGCCGTGAACATTGCCGTGCAGGCGGTGGGTGGCCTTAGCTTAGAGCAAGCGATACGCTGCCCGGAGTATGGCGCGCCCTTGGTTGTGCTGGGTGCACCGCTCACCATTGATGCCGATGCTTTCAAAACAGCCGATGGAAATTTAGAGCAATCACTGCGCATGATTTGTGAAAAAATCCATGCCTATGGAGATGTGCAGATTGGCAAAGTTGTAAGAATTTGACAATGAAACAATGGATAATATAACTGTCAATTATTTATCCAAAACCAAAAGATTCTAAATTCTAAATTCTGACTTCTAAATCCTAACTCCTAAATACTAACTCCTAATTTATCCCAACCATGAAATCCGCAGCAGTAGTTAATTACGCACCCGAAAAAGGATCGGTAGAAATCCGTGAAGTCAGCAGGCCCGATATTGGTGAAGAAGATATTTTACTTGAAGTGGCCAACGTGGGCGTGTGTGGCAGCGACCTGCACCAGTGGACGGCTGACCATAGCTGGCCGGTAAATTATCCTGTTGTATTGGGCCATGAGTTTGGTGGCCACATTGTGGAAACAGGGAAGCGCGTTGCTGGCTGGAGAGAAGGAGACCGCGTGGTGAGCGAGACGGCTGCCGTTATTGATCCCAACAATCCTATGTCGCGGCAGGGTTTGTATAATTTGGATCCTACACGAAAAGGATTTGGCTACGGAGTAAATGGTGCGATGACACGCTATGTGCGTGTGCCTGCCCGTTGTCTTCATCTCGTGCCGGCACAGCTTGCATTTGAGCAAGCCTGCTTGACGGAGCCATGTTGTGTGGCATACAATTCGGTGGTTGAAAATTCAAGATTGAAGCCAGGCGATCGCGTCATTGTTATTGGCCCGGGCACCATCGGTATTTTATGTGCCGCCATGGCAAAGTTATGCGGGGCCGAAGTGGCCATTGTTGGCTTGGAGGCCGATCAACACCGGCTAAGCATTGCCAAACTTTATGGATGCGAAACCATTATTGGTGACGCTACCGAGTGGGCTAAAAAACGTGATGGGCTCGGTGCCGATTTTGTTATCGATGCAGCAGGTGCGAGTGCCACGCTGAAGCTGGCGATGCAATGGGTGCGCCCCAATGGCCAGATCACAAAAGTGGGATGGGGCCCACAGCCGTTGGGATTTTCGCTCGATCCCATCGTGCAAAAAAATGTTACCCTCCAGGGAAGTTTTAGTCACAACTGGCCAATATGGGAACGCGTGATTGCGCTGCTTTCCAACGGGCAACTGAATGTAAAGCCAATCATTGGTGGTGTGTGGCCTGTAACCGAATGGCATGAAGCCTTTGAAAAAATGCACAAGGGCGAAGTGGTGAAAAGTGTTTTGAGGCCGGTTTGAATTTTAGAAAAGTAGGCAGCTATCAGTGACCGGCAGGCAGGATAAATCTCTACCTTTATCGCCTTCAATTGAAAACAAGCAAGCCTTTGTTGTAATGGAAAATACGCAGCTACCAAAATTGAACAACATCTATGTAGTTCATGGGCCAACAGGTTATGAGGTTCGCGAGAAAATTCTTAGAAAGTTGTTTGATGATAATGGGTTAGGATATCAGTTTGTAACTGAATCGCTCAATGAGGAGGAGAATGAAGCGCTCATCAGGAGATATTTTGCACCTGACATCAAGACCATTTTGCGCAAAGGTGCTTTGCTATGCACGTTAGTTCATTTCCTGATTTATGAACGCTTTGTAAAGAGCGCTGATAAGTACGCTATCATATTTGAGAACGATGTATGCTTTCTGGGCTCCTTCCCCGAAGAGATGCAAAAGGTGATGGACGAAGCAGATCATTTGGAAGAGGGGTTTATCGTTTCATTGGAGAACTCGACCTTACGGTTTCCATCGTGGAGGGAGACAAAAAAAGGAAAATACTTATACGAAGCTGACCGTGGAAGATGCGTAGGTGCCTATATGATTGATAAAAAGGCAGCTCACATCATGTTGGATCATCTGAAAAACAATAAATGTAGAATCGTGATAGACTGGTGGCAAAATCAGCTTTTGGACCAAAAGATTTTAAAAATGTATTGGGCGCATCCTCCTTTAACAGAACAAGGATCTTTTAATGGCAAACTTCCGTCTTCCATATCAGTAAGAACAGGAGGAAACTTCAGAAGCCTTAAATGGTCTGTTCAGAAATTTTATAAGAGGTATGTAATAAGATTGTTCAAATAATTTAGAGAATCGGAAACTTATAGGGCGTGTTTAAAAATACGCTTGAATTTCTTTTGGACAAATTAATGCAATGAGCCAAACGGAAACCGCTTCGTTTTTTCCCTATCTATTTTTTTGTGGCCAACACAGCAAAGCAATTATTATCTGCAAGAATTGAATCGCATTTGAAGCCAAGCAATTGAAGAAAACTGACAACTGATTCATGATTGCGCTTGTCTTTATCTAACGGATGATCCTCCATATAAACCATTTTTACTTTGTCCCACACGTACTTTGGGGTTTCATAAATAATGGGGTATTCACTTCCTTCACAATCCAACTTGAGCAAATCAACAGACCCAAGATTATTTGATTTTATAATTTGCTCAAGGGTAATTGCTTTTACTTTGATCACATTGTGA
This sequence comes from Cyclobacteriaceae bacterium, assembly GCA_043751075.1. Classification (GTDB taxonomy): domain Bacteria; phylum Bacteroidota; class Bacteroidia; order Cytophagales; family Cyclobacteriaceae; genus ELB16-189. The sequence goes on from JAYVAI010000070.1 coordinate 3,606, forward strand.
TTCTGCTTGGAAAAATCAGTGAAAATGGATGCGGTTACGGAGTTATCATTCTCAACTTCTTTATAGATAGAAATTTCTTCGATAGGCGTTCCCGTCACTGCCATGTTGAATACTTTCACCTTGTCGGTCATGGTTGAATTTCTCTTTACGTTTTCGTTGAAGAGTTTGCAATTTTCAGGAATGGGTTCATAAGCTATTACGGTTGCCGAATCAATTTGAGAAAACAACATCATATTGAAATATCCTGCATTGCCACCAATGTCCAGAATCACAGGATTAGCCGGCAAGAGTTTCACAAGCTGCCGGATTCGATAAAAATCGGACATGAATATTTCTTTGAATACCATATATAATGACCACGTGGGAACGGAAAAGGTGATCTTGTTTCCGCGGGTGGTAATCTCCATAGGCATATACTGCTTATTGCGTTTCTGCTTAAAGTGTGCTTGCCAGTTTGATACAAATCGAATTAGATTTCTGTAGCGGCCAAAAAGGGAATGAGTCATTATCTTAGTTTCATTATTTAAGTTCGAATGTAATTTTAAAATTTGGTAACCTACTATTTAGCAAAGCCTGCTTCCATTGGGTACATTTCCTGAAATGCACCTGCTCCATTGGTCAAATGATCTTATAATTTTTATATTCACCAACACGGAAGCCAATAACAGAACTTATCAATCGCTTAACCGTCTCCTTCGTTGAATATTTCTTTCTCGAAATATCGTACTGAAACTTCCAATTTTTTTCTGCCATGCGAACTTGCATCACTTTTGGATGAGTGCCCTCGAATAATTCCAATGAACTAATAGTTCCATAGTCATACTCGGAATCTTCAACCACATGATCTTCTATCCAGGATTCCTCCTTATAAAATTTATACCAATTATAAACTTTTCTTTGCATTAAGCGAGGAGCTTTTACCCATCCATAGTGATAAACACTAGCATCAATCAATTTTACATTGAGTTTTTGGTTTGGTTTTTTTCTGAACCCCTGGGCGTCTTTGTAGGAAAAAATATTTTTATTGTTTCTGATAACCCTGATCTCCCTTCTATACCATTGCCAGGATTCGCCCACATAATCATACGATCCAAAGAAATGTTTGTACTTGAACAGCAATCCATCCACCCGAGTATCATCTTTGAAACGCATCATTGCATCGCGAACGGTGTCGTGATATTTTTCGTGGAGCACTTCGTCAGCCTGAATATAAAAGCACCAATCGGCATCAGGCGAAATGGCCTGAAAAGCCTTATCGGTTTCCATCGCAAAAGTCTTTCCTCCTTCACGGAGCGTATCATCCCACACGGTTTCAACAATCCGTATTTTATTGGACGGAATTGCTTTTATCAATTCATAGGTAGCGTCTTCCGATTTTCCTATGGCCACTACAAATTCATCGCAGATAGGAAGTATGGATGTAATAGCCTCCACAACAGGGTAATCGTTTTTTACAGCATTTCTAATAATAGTAAATCCACTTACCTTCATGTGGAAAAAAATCAAAAGCTGCTAATCGCAATTTTCATCTCGCTAAATTTCTTGTTACAA
>JAYVAI010000071.1:0-14161 GCA_043751075.1 Cyclobacteriaceae bacterium
TGCATCAATTGAAAAAAAATAAGTGGGGGATACTGGAGCCGGGGGAAGGTGTGCCAACACCAACACAAAAAATTGATATGGTGATTGTGCCGTTGTTGGCCTTTGATAAATCGGGACATCGGGTTGGCTATGGCAAAGGTTTTTATGATCGGTTTTTACGTACATGTAGAAAAGATTGTCAGCGGGTGGGGCTGTCTCTATTCCCTCCCGAAGATACAATTGAAGACATCGATGAACATGACGTTCGATTGAACAAATGCCTCACCCCTCTCAAACTATTTTCGTTTGTTGATTCATTTTTATTTTAGGGATTGGAGCAATCGCGCAAGCACGATATACAAAATGATGGCTTATTAAAGGAGATACTTTCTATTTCTAAGCGCGTGATTACGTTGGAGGAAAAAACCAATCTTTTGGGGTAACCAATCTATATGGATGGTTCCTGTTGGCTCAAACAATGAAATGACCCCAGCCCCCAAATAATATCCGTAGAATCCAAGCCAATCACTTTTCTGTCGGGCAAATATTTTTGAAGGATGTTCAATGCCTTATCGTCATTCTTATCGCGAAAGGTGGGCACCACCACATACTTATTGGCAATGTAAAAATTGGCATACGAAGCTGGCAATCGTTGGCCATCATAAACAACAGCAGATGGCATGGGCAACTCTACAATATTGATTGACTGGCCACTTTCCAATTTCATTTTCTCAAGCTGGTGAACATTCTCCTTCAGCAATTCATAATTTTCATCCGACCTGTTTTCTTCAACTACGGTAACCACGGTATCTTCATTTACAAAGCGGGTGATGTCATCGATGTGCCCATCGGTATCATCGCCTACAATGCCATCGCCCAGCCAAAGAATATTAGAAACACCATAGTAGTTGATCAAATATTCTTCAATCTGTTTTTGGTTGAAGTGCGGGTTTCTGTTTTTGTTCAGCAAACAAGCCGTGGTGGTTAGCAGCGTACCTTTTCCATTAAATTCTACCGAACCTCCTTCCATCACAATGCCGGGATGAACCACCGGAAGATGATACTGCTTTGCAATGAGGGTCGGTATCACATCATCCAAATCAAAGGGAGGATATTTTCCGCCCCACGCATTGTAGCCCCAATCCACAATCATCTTTTTCTTCTCTTTCGTATTGATCAAAAACGCAGGGCCGTGATCGCGGCACCACGCATCGTTGGTGGGGTGAAAAAAGAATTTTATTTTATCCAAATCTGCTCCTGTATTTTGTAAATGAGCAACGGCAAATTGCTTCATCGGCTCATTGGCCACATTGATGTTTACCATTTCTCCTTCGGCAACGCGTTTGATAAACTCTGCGTAAATCGGAAAAACAGTTTCAATCTTTCCGGGCCACGATGCTTCCTTGTGCGGCCAGCTTAGCCAGGTAGCGGTGTGTGGTGCAAATTCTGCGGGGAAGTGATAGCCGAGTTGGTGGGGAGTTTTCATAGGCGCTCAAGTTGGCAGTCGGCAGTTGGTAGTTGGCAGTCATACTTGCCTACTGCTACCTGCCTACTGCCTACTTTTTATAATTAATTTTCGTCAATAAAACGTTTGGTGATCGGCTGGTATGAATCAATCCTCCTATCGCGCAAGAAGGGCCAGTGCGTGCGGTAGCTATCCGTTTTGTTCAAATCTATTTCAGTCACATTTACTTCTTCGTTTTCATGCGATGCTTTGTAAAGAATGCTGCCGAACGGATTGGTGATAAACGATCCTCCCCAAAATTTCATCGCTCCGTTTTGTTCAAAGCCCACGCGGTTCACACTCACCACATGCAACCCATTGGCCACCGAATGACTGCGCTGAATGGTTTGCCAGGCATTGTATTGCTCGCTGTTGGTGGCTTCGTCTTGCGAAGTGGCCCAGCCAATGGCAGTTGGATAAAATAAAATTTCGGCACCCATCAGTGCGGTGATGCGGGAGGCTTCCGGATACCACTGATCCCAACAGATAAGCACACCGAGGGTTGCAAATTTTGTTTTGAAAACTTTATAGCCTAGATCGCCCGGTGTGAAATAAAATTTTTCGTAGAAAGAGGGGTCATCGGGTATGTGCATTTTGCGGTACTTGCCAAGATAACTTCCATCGGCATCCAGCACAGCGGTGGTATTGTGATAAATCCCCTGGGTACGTTTTTCAAAAAGCGAGGCGATGATCACAACGCCCAACTCTTTTGCCAATGTGCTCAACGTTTCTGTGGATGGCCCTGGGATTGCTTCGGCAAGTTTAAAATTTTCATAATCTTCTACATCGCAGAAATACAGCGAGGTAAACAATTCCTGCAGGCATACGATCTGCGCACCGCCCGCGGCTGCCTCCGTTATTTTCTGGATGGCCTTGTTTAAGTTTTCTTGTGGCTGTTTGGTGCAGCTCATTTGCACCGTGCCGATTTTCACTAATTTGTTGGCCATAACTTATATGAGAACAGGTTTACGGGCGGGCTTTTTCTTTTGAGTTTTTTGATTGCGGTACTTAATGCGTATTAAATCAATTTCATACTGCATTTGGAAATGCATCCAAAATTCTGCGCTTATACCCAAAACTTTTTCCAAACTTAGTGAGAGCGTTGGTGTTAAATTTCTTTTTCCATTAATAATTTCTGAGACAACGGTTTTAGCAACGCCCATTTGCTTGGCAAGGTCTTGTTGTTTGATGCCGCGGGCTTTTACTTCCTCTTTGATTATTTCACCTGGGTGCGATGCTTTGCCTGATGTAACGTCATTGGCATAAATCTTATTCATAATGTTTAGATATTTCAATAATTACTATTTCTAATGTCTGTTTCTTTTTCCTTAAAAATCAATCGATACTGCTTATTTAAACGAATCGAGTATTCATTTTTACGATCTCCCTTCAACCTCTCAAAATTCAACGACCGAAAAGGATGAACCTCTTTTAAGTTCCTTATTTCATTTAAAATCTTAAGCTTTAGCTGGTACTGTTTGAGAACCTGAATCGGAAATGGCTGCTTGCCCTTCAGATTTGACAAATCGGTTTCAAAAAATATTTTTAGCTGATTAGTATTAAAGACAACTCGCAACGGTATAAAAATAAGTTCACTAAATTAGTAAACTTTTTGAACCTTAAAGGATTTTGGGTGCAGACTTTACGAAGGGAGGAAAGGTTTTATAGCTCACTCAAGCTGAATAGTAACATTAAACAGATCACGTTTCGTTGCCCTCACCATCTCGCGCTTGCCCGGTGGGCCCGGCAACGATTCGACAACCAAGCCAAGCGATTTAAGATCGCGCTTTAACTGGCCTTTGGCGCAATAGGTAACAAACACGCCTCCGGGTTTTAAGGCTTTCGCAACTTTGTCAAGTACCTCAAGCTCCCACATTTCAGCTTGCTTGTTGGGGGCAAAGGCATCAAAATAAATCAGATCATAATGCGAAGGCAAGAGTTCAACTTTTTGAATGGGCTTTTCAATTTTAAAGAGAGAGAAATGAGTATTGATCGCACACCATTTTTGCCAATTGGCCTGGTGAATAACGTTGAAAAAATTGTTTGGGTCAGGGTAATTCAGGTTCATCCAAACTTCTTTGGGGAGCGGGTTTGTTTCCACGGAAGTGAAGGCAACCGTAACATTGTTTTTTTCTGCTTCGGCCAATGTGAGCAGCGCATTGAGCCCGGTGCCAAACCCCACTTCAAGAACCGAAATTGATTTTGGTGTTTGTGTTATTAGTAAATGGTTAAATCCGTGCTCGATAAAAACGTGCAGCGATTCCCTTACAGCCCCATGCCGCGAATGGTACGTTTCATCGAGGGCTTCGTTTAGAAGCGAGTGGCTGCCATCGCCTGTGACTATAATTTTAATCTTCTCCAAAACTGATTTGTGTCATGCCCTAATTACCAAGGCAATATTACCTTTAAATGCTATATGAAAATAAACCCTCCTGCCCATAGGCACTTGATCTTGTTACAGTATGTTTTTTTTGTTTCCGCTATCCTGTATTTCGGACGCACTTTATTTGTGCCGCTTTCATTTGCCGTTTTGATCAGTTGCTTTCTCTATCCAGTCTGCGTGTGGCTGGAGAAGCACAAACTGAAAAGGATGGGTGCAGTGCTGACGAGCATTTTCGCCCTCACCATACTATTTTCATTCGTAGTCTATTTGATGATAAGCCAGTTGAAAGGTTTTTTTAACGAGTGGCCCGAACTGCAATCCAAACTTTTGAATTCGTTGGAGGAGGTGAGCCATTGGCTTGCATCAAATTTCAATTTTGAAAAAGAAAAACAACTTGCCTGGCTAAACAACTTTCTCAACGAATCGGGTGGCAATGCCATGTCCATCGTGACAAAAACCGTGTCGGCATCCGCAGTGGGGGCGGTGCTGTTTATCCTTATTCCCATTTATTCGGTGCTGATCCTTTATTACAGGCACAAGTGGCTCGAAGTACTGTATCGGCTGTTCCCTACCGAAGGCAAAGAACGCATTAGGGAAATTGTGAAGCTGAGCATTGAAGCCTACTACAGTTTTATAAAGGGAATGGCCTTGGTGTATCTGATCGTGGGCATACTCAATAGCACGGGGCTCTACCTGCTGGGCATACCTCACGCTATTTTATTTGGGTTCGTTGCCGCACTGCTCACTTTTATACCCTACATCGGTATTTTGGTGGCTTCGCTTTTGCCAATTTCAATGGCATGGATCACGTACAATTCAATGTGGTATCCACTTGGCGTGATCGGTATTTTTGCCGTGGTGCAATACTTGGAAGCAAATTTGATTTTCCCGCTGGCGGTGAGCAGCCGCTTAAAGATCAATGCCTTGGTGACTATTGTGGTGATCATAGCCGGTGGATTGATCTGGGGGTTTTCGGGTATGATTTTGTTTATCCCTTTTTTGGGGATACTCAAACTCGTTGCCGACCGCACACCCTCATTAAAAACATTGGCCGTGATTTTAGGGGATGAAAAAGATTAGCCTAATCTTTTCTGATCAATGCCACCGCATAAGCATTCACGCCTTCTTCGCGGCCAATGTAACCGAGGCCCTCGGACGTGGTGGCCTTGATGGAAATATCATCTTCGGAGATATTCATTAACGGTGCCAGCACTTTTTTCATCTCAGGAATGTAGGGGTTCACCTTCGGGGCTTCGAGGCAAAGTGTGCAGTCAACATTTTCCACGCTCCACCCTTTTTCCGAAAGCATGCGGATCACATCTTTCAAAAAAAATTTGCTGTCCATGCCGCTCCACTGTGGGTCTTTGTTGGAATAGTGAAACCCAATGTCGCGAAGGTTGGCAGCGCCCAACAGGGCATCGCAGATGGCGTGGATCAGCACATCGGCATCCGAATGCCCAACGGCACCTTTCGTGGCCGCAAGTTTTATTCCTCCCAGATAAAAATCACGACCTTCCTCCAATGGATGAACATCAAAACCAAGCCCTACACGGATTTTCATTTATGCTTTGTTCAAGGGATAGAGTAATTTTTATTTTTTGTAAAAATACAGCATTGTCAAGGTTCTTTGATAATTGATTTCATTTCTTCAAGAGTTTTTTAACGGCTGCAATGTGGTGCCTTACCTGCAAAAAAAATATGACCGATGTTATTCAGGTTATGGATTTTATTTCACGCTTATCATCCATACCCAACTCCCCTAAATAAATAGCGCGTGATAAATTGGGGTTAGGGTTTTCGTTGCAACGATAATCCGCACACTATAACTACCTTTGCCTCTGATAACCCGATCGGTTCACCATCGGCATACAAGAAGCCCAAACAAAAAAATAAATGCGCTTAAATTCAATACTCATATTGTCGGTCCTTTTCTCAATGCCCACTTTTCTTTTCGCACAAAATAATTCTGTTACCATATCCGGCATTGTAAAAGAAACAAAATCCAAAACCGCACTGACCTACGTGAATGTGGTGTTGAAAACAGAGAAAGACTCTGCTTTTGTAACGGGCACTGTAACCAATGATGATGGAAGATTTACGATTTCCAATATCAAACCCAATACCTATGTATTGGAATTTTCATTTGTAGGGTATGTCACCAAGAAGCAACCCCTGTATGTAGGCAACCTTACCACATTTTTGGATGTGACCACCATTGAGCTTGAGGAAGATGTGGCAACCTTGAATGAAGTGGTGATTGAAGGAGAACGTGAGGGCCTTTCGAACAAAATGGATAAGAAAACTTTTTCGGTGGCCGATAACATTAGCCAAAGCGGAGGCTCGGTACTTCAAGCCATGCAAAACCTGCCGGGTGTTACGGTGCAAGAGGGGAAAGTGCAACTGCGCGGCAGCGACCGCGTTACCGTGTTGATTGACGGCAAGCAAACTGCCCTCACTGGATTTGGCAACCAAACTGGTTTGGACAATTTGCCCGCCTCGGCCATCGATAGGATTGAGGTCATCAACAACCCATCGGCCAAGTACGATGCAAACGGAAATGCAGGGATCATCAATATCATTTACAAAAAAAACAAGCAAGAGGGCTTTAATGGAAAAGCTGGCTTCGCCACGGGGCTGGGTGCGCTTTGGGTGAGGAAGGAAAATTTTCCCACCATCAGGCCACAGTATCAGATGACGCCAAAAATAAATCCATCGCTGTCGCTCAACTATCGGCAACGTAAAATAAATGCGTTTTTCCAAGGTGACTATCTCTATACGGAAACGCTGAACAAGAATGAATTTGTCGAGCGGAGATACGAGGACGGAACCGTAATCAATCAGCAAACAAAAAGAAACCGGAACACCACATTCATAACCACCAAGGCCGGCATTGATTGGGCCCTCAATGAATTTGACATGCTTACCATATCGGGCTTGTTTGGAAGCGAAAAAATCATCGACCGTGGCGATGAGCCTTTCTTCAACAGTAATTTTTCTGAACGCTTGCGCCTTTGGCAATTTTTGGAAGATGAGTTGAAAACCACTGTGGTAGCCACAGCCGCCTATCAACATAAATACAAAGAGGCGGGGCATACCTTGAATGTTGGGTTCAATTATACGTTTCATCGCGAAGACGAAAAATATTTCTTTGACAACATCATGCCCACCTTCACCGGAAAGGATGCATTCAAATTATTGTCGGATGAAAACGTGGCTGATTTCAATTTGGATTATGTGCGGCCTTTGAAATACGGGCGCATGGAGGGTGGCTTTAAATTTCGGAGAAGGACCATTCCCACCAACATGCAATTTTTTCCCGATGTAAACTCACCCATCGATGTGAATGCCGGTGGCTGGGCTACCTACAAGGAAACCATTCCTGCGCTGTATGGAAATTATGTTTTTGAAAATCAAAAATTCGAATCCGAAATTGGTTTGCGCGTGGAATATGTGGGCTTGCAATATGATGTAAACCCCGATCACAATACTTACCAAAGTGATGGCTACAATTACACACAGCCTTTTCCCAATGTGCGGCTGGCTTATAAAATCAACAGCCAAAATAAACTGTCGCTCTTCTACAATCGCAGGGTGGACAGGCCCAACGAAGTGGACATACGGATCTTCCCAAAATACGATGATGCGGAAATCATTAAAGTGGGCAACCCGGCACTTCGTCCTCAGTTTACCAATTTGTTTGAGATCGGTTATAAAACCAATTGGAAAAGTGGAAGCTATTATTCCGCGCTGTATCATCGCCTTGCCGATGGAACCATAACCCGCATCGGTAGCACAGTGCCGGGCAGTACGTTGATCTATAACATTTTTCAAAACGTAAACCGTAGTTACGCTACCGGTGTTGAACTGGTGCTTTCGCAGGAAGTAGCGAAATGGTTTTCCGCCAACGTGAACATAAATGCATACCACAATCAAATCGATGGCTTCACAGTAGAAAACAACTATCCGGTGACAAATACATTCACGGCCGGGAAACAAGAAATAGTTTCATGGAATTTGAAGATCAACAACACCTTGCGGCTATCTAAAAATGTGGATGTACAGCTCACTGCCATCTACTTGGCGTCCGATATCATCCCTCAAGGAAAAATCAGTTCACGCTTTTCGTTGGATGCGGGCATCAAAAAAGCGATTCAAAAAGGCAAGGGAGAATTGTTTTTAAATGCCACTGATCTTTTGAATACCATGATCATCAAAAAGGAATTTGAAGGCGCGGGTTTTACCTACGTAAGCACCGACTACAATGAAACTCAGGTTGTGAGGGTAGGGTATAGTTATAAGTTTTAGGCATTTTATATGCTCTCCGAACGGCTTGGGAAGCAGGCCGATAAGGCACAGAATTTATCGCTCAATTTTCATTTTACCAAAATAGCGCAGCAGGGTTAAACAAAACGGGTTAGCTCTTCTTAATTGCGCAACATAATTTTTAAGTCTAGGTCAATGATTTTCGCTGCGATGTCTATATTTGCAGCCTATATTAATCTTGATTATCCATGCTAATATTCACTTCCATTGTCGCTTTTACCATAGTAATCCTGCTATTGGTTGGTTTGTTGATTTTGGCCCAGCAAAAGTTGGTTCAGTCGGGCCCGGTTAAAATCATAATTAATGGGGAGAAAACCATCACCGTGTCTGCGGGCAGTTCGCTGCTCACCACGCTGGCCAACGAAAAGATTTTTTTGCCTTCTGCCTGTGGTGGCGGTGGCACGTGCGCTATGTGCAAATGTGTGGTGGAGTCGGGTGGGGGCGATGTGCTGCCTACCGAAGTGGGCCACCTAAGCCGGCAGGAACAAAAGGCACACGTGCGCCTCGGCTGCCAGGTGAAAGTGAAGCAAGACCTTAACATACACATACCCGAAGAAATTTTTGGTATCAAGAAGTGGGAGTGCGAAGTAGTCTCCAACTACAACGTATCCACGTTCATAAAGGAATTTGTGGTGAAACTCCCTCTTGGTGACACACTGAAATTTGAAGCCGGTGGGTATATCCAAATTGATGTGCCCGAATTGAAAGTTGATTTCAGTACTATGGACATCGCCCCTCACCCCGAACTCGGGCACAAACAAGATGTATTCAAATCAGATTGGGATAAGTTTAAGTTGTGGGGCCTGAAAATGAAAAATGAAGAGCCCATCTTCCGCGCCTACTCCATGGCCAATCACCCTGCCGAAGGAAACATGGTGATGTTGAACATACGCATTGCCACCCCACCGTGGGACCGCGCCAACAACAAATGGATGGATGTAAACCCAGGCATTTGTTCTTCGTATGTTTTCTCGCGCAAGCCTGGCGACAAGGTAACGATCTCCGGCCCCTATGGAGAGTTTCACATCAACAAAACCCAACGCGAAATGATTTACATTGGTGGTGGTGCCGGCATGGCCCCGCTGCGCGCACATATCTTCCACCTTTTTCATACCGAAAAAACCAACCGCAAAGTTTCGTATTGGTATGGTGGCCGCTCAAAAAAAGAATTGTTCTACACCGACCATTTTAGAAAAATCGAAAAGCAGTTCTCCAATTTCAAATTTTATATCGCCCTCTCCGAACCACTTCCCGATGACAACTGGAAAGTGAACAAAAGTTTGGACGATACCGAAGCGGACGGATACACGGGCTTCATTCACAAAAGCTTGTTTGATAATTATCTGGCCAACCACTCTTCGCCCGAAGATGTAGAATATTATCTCTGCGGCCCACCGCTGATGAACGCTGCCGTTTTGAAAATGCTCGATGACATGGGCATACCAAAAGAGAATGTGAGGTTTGACGATTTTGGTGGATAACGCTTTACTTATCTAATGTTTCTAAAACAGGGAAATCGCTTTTAAAAAACATCAATAAATTTTGTTACGCTTAAGGCGGTCTCAATTGCCACGACCTTCAGGTCGTGGCAATTAAAACAGCCCTTCCAAAACATCATAAGGCCCTAAAATTCTTAAAAGCGATTTCCCTGGTTTCTAAAGCCTCTGTCACTAAGTCGGGGGCTTTTTTATTAAATTGCAGTATGTACACTGTGGAGCAAATACAATTGGCAATACTTCCCATCCTAAAAAAACATAAAGTTAAGCGGGCGGGTATATTTGGATCTTTTGCCAAGAACAAAGCCACAGATCAAAGCGACATAGATATTTTGGTGGAACTCACCTATCCTATGAGCCTGCTCGATTTTGTTGGCTTAAAGATTGAATTGGAAGATATGCTCGGAAAATCTGTTGATTTGGTTGAGTACAAGGCGATCAAACCAATTATCAAAGACGGCATTTTGCAAAGTGAAATTCGGATATATGGATGAACAAAGATCAGTTTTACTTTATCTCACAAACATATTTGAATCCATTGAAAAAATTGAAGATTATCTGAGAGGATTTGATTCAAATAGTTTTTTCGCTAACCAGGAAAAGCAAGATGCAGTTATCAGAAGAATTGAGATCATTGGTGAAGCAACTAAAAATATACCGATGGAGATCAGGAAAAATTATCCCGATGTTCCTTGGCGAAAAATGATCGGTATGAGAAACATAGTTGTTCATGAATACTTTGGTGTTTCGCGGGAGTTAATTTGGGAAGTTGCAGCAAAGGATGTTTCTGAATTAAAACCGCTTATCAAGCAATTAATTAAAGAAGCCACACAATAATATTATGGACTTAACCATTCTCTTCGCGCCCATTGATGACGCCATTTACAACAAACCCTACGCACCCAATTCGTTTTTCAAATACATAAAAGCATTTGGCGACAGCATGCCCGATTTCAGGGGCGCACACATGGCGATATTCGGTGTGCCCGAGCAACGCGGCACCGATACCAATAAAGGATGCGCCAACGCCCCAGACGAAATAAGAAAAAAACTGTACTCGTTAAAAAAAGGAAATGGTGCCTATCGCATTGTGGACCTGGGCAACCTAAACACAGGAATGGATTTGGACGAAACACATGTGCGCGTTAGTGAAGTGTGCCGCATACTGTTGGAAAATAATGTGATGCCGGTGATACTCGGAGGCACACACGACCTCGACTATGGCCAATACCGTGGCTACGAAGAAATGGAAAAGCTGATCAACTTTTTAAACATCGATGCCTTTTTGGATTTGGAGGACAGCAAAGATGCCAACTCGGCCAATCAGCATATCCATAAAATTTTATTGCACGAGCCCAATTATCTTTTTGGTTACACACACCTTGCCCATCAATCCTATCTGGTGGATACTTCCGCTGCAGCGGTTTTGGAAAAACTTCATTTCGAAGCCTTCCGTGTTGGGCAAATGCGCACAGACCTTACTGAGATGGAACCCTCCATTCGCAATGCCGATTTGTTGTCGTTCGATATCACGGCCATCCGCTCGTCCGATGCACCGGGCAACGCCAACGCTCAACCGTTCGGCCTCACGGGTGAAGAGGCTTGCCAACTTTGCTGGTATGCGGGCATGAACGAAAAATTAAGTTCGGCAGGATTTTATGAATACAACCCCGCCTTTGACGATGCGCATAAAAAAACGGCATCGGTAGTGGCCACCATGATCTGGTATTTTGTGGAAGGATTTTACAATCGCAAAAAGGAAAGCAACTTTAAGAGCAACGATTTTTTAAAATATGTAGTTGCCATGCCGGTAGAACCAGAGACTCTCACCTTTTACAAAAGCAAAGTGACCGAAAAATGGTGGATGGAAATAAGCTATCATCGGCCCGGTGCACGCTACGAGCGCAACAGCATAATCCCTTGCAGCTATGCCGACTACCAAACAGCGCAAAAAGGAGAAGTGCCGGAGCGGTATATTAGTGCGTTGGCGAAGGTGAGTTGATTTCTACTTAGTGGTGCTGATTTCCAAAACCGTTTTCATACCTTTGTAGCTGCCTTTAACCGTATCAATATTTAACACCTTGCTTTAAAAAAAATGGAACGCTGATGACGCTGATTGAGCGGATTTTCGCTGATACAATCATAATTCATCATAATTATCTGTGTCATCTGCGTTCTATTTTCCTTTTTTGCGTAAGGTGAATTCATAAATCTTGGATTTTATAGTTACTAAATGTTCATTAATATGCTTAGGTGCCTTCCTACTTTATCTTTTGCATTCCTGATCTCCTTAATAAGTTGTAGTACTAAAAATCCACAACACATCATTGACAAAGCCATCGAAGCTTCAGGTGGAGAAAAATATTTGCACACCACCATTGAATTTGATTTTCGCGACCGGCACTATGTGGTGCAACGCGATGGAGGAAAATATTCGTATGAAAGGATTTTTAAAGACAGCGCAAATACCGTTCATGATTTCCTTACCAACGATGGCTTCAGAAGAGAAATCAACAACACGCCCGCAGAAGTAGCTGACTCCATGAAAACAAAATACACGGCATCAGTCAACTCAGTAATTTATTTTGCGCTGCTGCCCTATGGGCTAAATGATGCTGCAGTGCAAAAGAAATGGATGGGTGAAACCTCCATCGAAGGTGTTAACCATTATGTAATTCAAATTACGTTTGCCCAGGATGGCGGAGGACAAGACCATGAGGATGTGTTTCTGTACTGGATCAACAAAAAAGATTTTACCATTGGATACCTTGCCTATTCATTTGAAGAAGACAAAGGCATTGAGTATCGGTTTCGCAAAGCCTATAACCCGCGCACTATAAACGGAATCCTTTTTCTGGATCATATCAACTATAAACCAAAAAGCGAAACACAAATCACAGCCCTGGAAGAACTTTTCAAAAAGGGTGAACTGGAAGAATTGAGTAAAATTGAATTGATCAATATTCAGGTGAAGTGAAATGCCCTCAATACTGACGCTTGTTATATGCACAGTAAACCTTTCAAAGTAGCTTTCGCAATCTGCTCCCTTCTCCTGTGGAGAAGGGCTGGGGATGAGGTTTTACTCCCCGCCTTGAATTTTCCTCAACCGCATAAGTTGAACACCCGTTGCCAGCACGATCGCTGAAGTGATGAATAAAATAATTTCAAAGTGAGTGGCCACAGTCAGTTTCATCGCACTGGTAATGGCCTTGTCAACATTGCTTAGGCCAAGTATCAATGTGGTGCCTAATATCGCCAGCAAAACCAGGTTGTACCACGCTGCATGGCGATACTGGTGAGGCACTACTTTCGGATCATTCACGATCAAAATCAAAAAGTAGGTGAGCAGCGGCAAGATCAATCCATTCAATGCCTGCACGGCAAGAATTACCGGGATGGGTTTTATGCCGCTGATGCCAAAAGCAAAACCCGTAAACAACACCGACATCCAGGCCAATCGTATCACATTCTTTTTCTCAGTTCCGAAAACTGTTGACGCAATCAACGAAGCAGCATAAGGCGATGTGATGGCCGAAGAAAAACCGGCCGCAAATAATCCCAGCCCAAGAGCGAGCGAACCAACAACACCCATTTTGTTTTGAAACAAAGTAGCGAGTTCACCAAAGGAAGAAAAATTTCCCACCATCGTTCCGGCCAACATGATCCACGCTGTTATGAGCCCGCCAATCAAAACGGAAATGGTGAGCCCAATGCGCATGAGCGGAATGGTGCTGCCTTTGCTGATGGCTGAGCCTATAAAAATATTGTAGGGAACAATAGTGGTGCCCACCAGGCCGAGTGTGAGCCATTCTGATCCTGCCGGTATAGATGGTATCACTGAGGATTTTATTAATTCCTGAAAAGTAAAATTGCCTTTCACGGCAAGTAACAGAAAAGCAACGCCCATCAAGCCGACCAACACAGTCATAAGGGTTGAAATCCATCGGCTGCCACCGTGCCACAAAATAAATCCTGCAATCAGGGTGATGATGATCGTGTATATTCTGCCATCGCCCTCATATAAAATGGATGAGCCCGATACCGCGCCCAAAATATTTCCCGCTTCATAGGCGGCACAGCCCAACAGCACTGGGCCAGCTACCATCCACTTGATCCAGAAGCCAGCCTTGTTTCCAAATTTTTCTTCCAATGCCTGGCCAAAGTTTAGGCCACTTGCAATAACTATGCGTGCCGATACTTCCTGCAGCACAATGCAGGCGATGGTTGCAAACACCACAGCCCATAATAATTGTGTTTGGAATTGTGATCCTGCTGTCACCGCAGTAGTAACGGTGCCCGGCCCGATGAAGGCTGCGGAGATCACCGACCAGAGGATGATGCTGGATATTTTAGAAGACGATTTTGACATTTACAAAAAACTCAATTTATATTAGACATTGTATATTCAATAAAAAAAATCAAATATGAAAGTGAATAGGTTTTTGCGAAAGTTAAAAGGGTTTGGAAACTATCTAG
>JAYVAI010000072.1:0-5132 GCA_043751075.1 Cyclobacteriaceae bacterium
GAAAATATATGGTTTCAAAAGTAATAACTAACTATTCTTTTTTTAATCGCAGGCCTATGCCCATTTAAAATGATTGACGAATCAACAGTAGAATTAGTACTCAATGCCCAGGCAATGCAGGGGAAAGGATATCTTTGGCATCCAACAGAGAAAAATCAGATCACTAAATGAAAGACCCCGCCCCGTGCGGGTTTTTTTATTACGGCCCTGTTTACATTTCTCATTGATTGATTCAAGAGCCGTAGGCTCGAAAACATATTGTAACAGCGGATTTTAATCCGTTGTTAGTGACCTCACATCACAAGGCAGAGTGCCATTGGCACGGTACATATTATATCGGCCTATATGGGCCGAACCTACTGTTCTTAGTATCCCTTCTATTTGTTTCTCAACGGACTGAAGTCCGGTTGTTACAAAATTGGCCGAGGCTACACCTCTTTGAAAAAGTTTGATTATCAGGATAGATGCAAGGGGTTATATAATAAATGTCGCAGCCGAAGTTCGTGGGTATTAGACCTACAAGGTCTTGCTGAAATGGTGCGACATTTTGAAATGCACCCTAATCCAACCCTAATCCCTTGTCAGGCAAGTATATTCTTCTAATTTTGTACATTAACCCTACGAATAATATGAGTGTATTAGTGAACAAAGACTCCCGCATAATAGTACAAGGCTTCACTGGCACGGAGGGCACATTTCATGCCGGCCAAATGATAGAGTACGGCACCAATGTAGTGGGTGGTGTTACCCCCGGAAAAGGAGGACAGGTTCACTTGGGCCGGCCGGTTTTCAATACCGTGAAAGAAGCGGTGGAAAAAACAGGTGCCGATGTTTCTATCATCTTTGTGCCCCCGGCATTTGCTGCCGATTCGATCATGGAAGCAGCCGAAGGAGGTATAAAAGTTATAGTGGCCATCACCGAAGGGATACCCATTAAGGATATGATGGTTGCCAAAAAATATGTGAAGGAAAAGAAAGTAATATTGATAGGGCCCAATTGCCCAGGGGTAATTACACCAGGCGAAGCCAAGGTGGGCATCATGCCGGGGTTTGTATTTAAAAAAGGCAGGATAGGAATTGTTTCAAAATCAGGGACACTTACATACGAAGCGGCAGACCAAATTGTGAAAGCGGGGCTTGGGGTTTCTACTGCCATTGGTATAGGAGGAGATCCAATCATTGGCACCCCCACCAAAGATGCCGTTGAGCTGTTGATGAATGACCCCGAAACTGACGCGATAGTTATGATCGGTGAGATTGGCGGCAACTATGAACCTGTGGCTGCCCGATGGATAAAAGAGAACGGGAATAAAAAACCGGTAGTAGGATTTATTGCCGGGCAAACTGCCCCACCGGGAAGAAGGATGGGCCATGCCGGGGCAATTATTGGCGGTGCCGATGATACAGCCGAAGCAAAAATGAAAATCATGCGCGCCTGTGGCATCTACGTGGTGGAATCGCCCGCTTTGATTGGCGACACTATGCTGAAAGCCCTGGGGAAATAATAAGGCGTCAGACACCTCAAAGGTGTGAGACGCCTCGATTCGAGCTAAGATTTTCAGCCTTGCATAACTCTGGTTAATAAACAAAAAGGGGAGCTTCCAGCTCCCCTTTCTTTATTTTTGCCTGATCATCACAGCCCCTCCGTGATGTGAAAATATTTCTTGAGTTTTTCAGCACCTCTTCCGTCCATCATCATTACTAAGTAGTCATTGGCTTCAATCTTTACAGAGCTCTCGGGGTTTTTGTGAAACTTACGCCCTTCTCCATTTTCCTTCACAATGCCAATTAAAATTATGTTGCAGGTTTTTTTTAAATCGAAAAAAGCTTTTTCATAAAAGGTGCCAACAAACGGGTTGTCTTTATTGATCTGTATTTGTTTGATGTCATAAGCGGTCTCATCGTGCGCGTATGCTATGATCTCTTCGCTAAAAAGTGCCACATCGGGTTCATAAATGTAACTCGCCATCAGCTTGGCCGAAATTTCATTCTTGCAAATGGTGTAAGTAACACCGGCATTTTGAAAAGTGCTTTTCAGGTTTCCATTATCTAAGGTGACCACATAATTTAACTTTGAAAAATTCTTTTTAAGATTGATAACATACACCAGCTTTTCAGTGTCATCATTGAGGTTTACAAAAACAATGGATGCATCGCGGATGTTTGCTTTTTCCAGCATCTCCAAGTTATTGTAGTCGGTGAAAAGTGTATAGACCTGGTCGGAATCATAAAATTCTCTGATGTTGTCAATGGATGATCGCTCTTTGGTGATTACGGCCACGCGCTTACCTGCCGCAATCAGGTGGCTCATTACCGATTGCCCAAAATCGTTCCACCCGATCATGACCACATGATTTTTAAAATCCGTTCCGTTTAAACCCATGACTCGTTGTTCTTTTAGTGTGCTCATAAAGTTAGCAATCTGTCCTATAATAAAACCATATACGCCCAAACTTGATAACATAGTTACAAAGCCAAGCACCCTGCCCCAGTAGGTAATAGGATAAACATCGCCATAGCCCACGGTTGTAATCGTTGCCACCACATACCACAACCCATCCTGCCACGAAACCATCTCAGACCCCGGCACATGCGACTCGATGGAATGTAATAGGATGATGATCACCCCATAGAAAACAAATAAACCGATGAGCGAAAAGAAAAGGTTTCTATAGTTTGGCTTCTTCACTTTCTTAAAAAGTATAATTCCGAGTCAAAATAATAAGAAAGTGACAGGTTTCATAAAAGCGCGATCAATTATCAGGAAAATCGCTTTTAAGAATTTTAAGGCCCCATGATGTTTTGGATTGGGCTGTTTCAATTGCCACGACCCTGCCTGTCCGATAGTATGCGGAGCAGTTCAATGGAAATGACACTAGGCGCAAAAGACTTTAATCCAAATCAATTGTCAACCTCCCAAGTTTCGTCCTCTATCAATTGAAGAGAGTCGGGCAGGTGCTTGCTGCAATCGAGGGTCATATCCAGCCCACTGGTTGGCCTCTTAAACTGGCCTTTGGTTATTCCCGTTGCAGGGTCGGCATAAAGCTTCAGCATATAGTTGGCCCAGATGGGGCGCGCACTTTTTCCCCCTTGCCCGAATATCCACGAAGGGAAATGTATCGCACGTTCATCGCCACCTACCCACACACCCGACACGAGGTCGTGTGTAAGGCCAATGTACCAGCCATCGGATGCATTGTTCGTGGTTCCGGTTTTTCCTCCCACTTCATTGTCGGTGCGAAGTTCTCTGGGAAGCCCCATCGATGTGCCCCCTTCTTCTTCGGTGCCACCGCGCAACATGTAAATCATTTTATAGGCAGTCTGATCGTTGATCGCTTCACGGGTCTTTGGAACAAAATTCTCTATCACATTTCCATTCTTATCTTCAATGCGCGTGAGAAAAATCGGTTGTGTGCTGATGCCCCCGTTTACAAACGTGCAGTAAGCGCCCACCATTTCAAACAACGAAACATCGCTTACACCTAAGCAGAGTGAGGGCACCGCATCCAACGGGCTTTCAATGCCGCACCGGTGCGCAAACTCCACCACGTTTTCTTCTTTCAGTGCCTGCATCATTTGCGCGGTGATGGAGTTGAGCGATTGGGCCATGGCCTGGCGTATGGTAAATGTCTTGCCGCTTCCCCGTGTGCCATCTGCATTGGGCGGATACCAGGCTGGTTGGCCCGGAATGCTAAACTGAGGAGCGATATCCTTCATGGGGTGACAAGGTGAATATCCATTTTCCATAGCAAGCCCATACACAAACGGTTTAAAGGTTGAGCCTGCCTGGCGTTTGCTCTGCATCACGTGGTCGAACTTAAAATACTTGTGGTTGGTGCCGCCCACCCACGCTTTGATATGGCCTGTGTAAGGATCCATCGACATAAAGCCGGCCTGCAAAAAGCGCTTGTAATAATTTACCGAGTCGATACTGCTGAACAACGTGTCGCGCTCACCGTCCCACGAAAAAATGGTCATGGGCTTTTTCAGGTTGAGCATGATTTTCAAGGAGTCGGAATCTTCACCGTATTTTTCAGCATAGATTTTATAGGCATCCGATTGCCTGATCCGCTTTTGAATGAAGCCTTTGATTTCGGCACCATCATCATCCACCCACGGATTCTTTTTTCTTGTTTTCCATTCGGCAAAAAAACTTTTTTGATAGGGCTTCATGTGCTCGGTCATCGATTCCTCTGCATATTTTTGCAGCCGGCTGTCGATGGTGGTATAAATTTTCAACCCGGAGTTGTACAGATCAATGCCTTTGCTGTTACAATATTGCAGCAGGTAGTTGCCCAGCACGGTGCGGAAATAAGTGGCCAGCCCTTCGTTTTGATTTTGAACACTGTAGCTCAGTTCGATGGGCAAGGCTTTTATGGAATCATACTGCGCGCGCGTTTTGATTTTGTAGCCATGCTTAAAAATTTTATACAGCACTTCGTTGCGCTTGCGCAGCGCGTTTTCCGGATTGCGATGGGGATTAAAAAAGGTTGCCGCTTGCAACATGCCCACCAGCACAGCCGACTCCTGAATGTTGAGGCTGTCGGGCTGTTTGTTGAAATAAGTTTCTGCGGCCACTTTAATTCCATACGTGTTGCTGCTAAAGGTTGCCGTGTTTAAATACATGGCAATGATTTCATCCTTCGTGAAATTTTTTTCCAGGTTAACCGAGATGATCCACTCTTTGGTTTTTTGGATCACCCGCCTGGGCACTTTGCCAAGCTTGCTGAGCCATCCATCCAAACTGCGGTCGGGGTTCATCGTGTAAAGGTTTTTTGCCAACTGTTGTGTGATGGTGCTGCCACCCCCTTGTGGGCTGAATGTGATGAGGCCAATAAATACTCGCAAGTAGGCGGGAAAATCCAATCCGGAATGATTGTAGTAACGATGGTCTTCGGAAATGATAAGCGTGTTGACCAGGTCCTCGGAAAGGGCTTCATAATGCACCTGGCTCCGGTTGTAGCGGAAGTATCGCCCCAGCGAAACGCCATCAGAAGAAATGATTTCTGATGACAAGTCGTTTTCCGGATTCTCCACTTCACTTAAACTGGGCATCTGGCCATACATGCCAAATAAATTGATGCTTACCGTATAGACGTACAAGGGAAACCCGATCATAAAACAGATGAAGG
>JAYVAI010000073.1:0-1976 GCA_043751075.1 Cyclobacteriaceae bacterium
CCAACCTGGCCATCCAAAAAGGCACACACAGTTTATTTTTTCCAGGAGGCACCCGTTCGCGATCGGGGCTTATTGAAAAACAACTCAAGTTGGGATTGCTAAGCACCGCCATTGAGGCGCAGCGAAACTTATACATGGAAAACCCGAATGCCGCAGAAGTGCGCAAGATATTTATTGTGCCCGTTACGCTCAACTATAATTTTGTTTTGGAAGCACCCGACCTTATTGAAGATTACCTGCATGTAAAAGGGCAGGACAAATATTTTGCCGAGCAGGACAAGTATGGCAGCATGCAATTGCTAACCTTCCTCTTTAAGTTTTTTACCAAACGTTCGAACATCTCGGTTTCTATCGGGCCCGCCCTCGATGTGCTGGGCAATACTGTAAATGGCGAAGGGCAAAGCATTGACGGCAACAACAGGTTGATTGAAACAAAGGATTATTTTGTTTCGAACGGAACGGTTTCGGAAGACAAGCAGCGCGAAGGTGAATACACGCGCATGCTCAGTCAAAAAATTGTAAGTGAGTATCACCGCATCAACCGCGTATTTGCAAGCCACCTGGCTGCCTTTGTGGCCTTCGAGATGTGGCAAAAAAAATACCCGAAGCTTGATTTGTTTGCCCTGCTCCGTTTGCCCGAAGAGGACCTTGAAATTGAGTATGCCGAATTCCGGGAATCCTTCAAGCGTGTGCGCAAAAGGGTTTACGAATTGCATGATGAAGGGAAAGTATATTTTGCCACTCATGTAAAGGGCGATGTGGACAAAGTTTTGAAACTGGGGATCGAAAACGTGGGCATCATCCACGTGAAGCGCCCGCTGCTGCTCAACAAAAAAAAGAACATCATCACCAGAGATCTCACGGTACTGTACTATTACCATAACAGGCTGGTTGGCTATGACCTCGAGCAGTTTATCTGATAAGCCTGTCGGGGTAATCGGAGCCGGAAATTTTGGTTCAGTGATCGCCAACATGCTGGCCATAAACAGGCGTGTGATTTTATATGCGCGCGATGAAGGCGTTGTAAAAACCATTCTGGAAAAAAGGGTTCACCGGGGCTATGCAATGAGCCTGCACATTGAGCCTACCAGCGATCTTGCCTATCTTTCTTCTCACTGCGATGTCATTTTCCCCATGGTGCCCGCAGCACACTTTCGTGCGATGATGAAAAAGCTGTCGCCCTATTTGCACCCCTATCATATATTGATACATGGCACCAAAGGGTTTGATGTTACCCTTCCGGTAGGGCAAACCATTGAAAGTGTGGAAACATTGACGCGCCACGAAGTAAAAACCATGAGTGAGGTGATACACGAGGAGAGCGTGGTGGTGCGGGTGGGCTGCCTGGCAGGGCCCAACTTAGCGAAGGAATTGGCGCAGCGCCAGCCGGGGGCCACCGTGGTGGCAAGTCATTTTAATGAAGTGATACAGATTGGAAAAAAACTTTTGCGCAGCGACCGTTTTCAGGTTTATGAAAACCATGACATCGTAGGAGTTGAAATTGCCGGGGTGTTAAAAAATATTATCGCCATTGCCAGTGGCGCACTCAGTGGCTTGGGCTATGGCGAAAATGCCAAGGGCCTTTTGATAAGCCGCGGTGCCGTGGAAATGGTTTACCTCGGGCGGGCGTTGGGCGGAGATGTAAAAGCATTTCTGGGTGTGGCCGGCATTGGCGATTTGGTGACTACCTGCAACAGCCCGATGAGCCGAAATTTTACCGTGGGCTACCGGCTTGCCAAAGGTGAAAAATTGGATATGATATTAGCCGATATGACGGAGGTTGCCGAAGGCGTGAACACCGTGCGCATTGCGAAAAAATGTTCCGACCATTATAAAATCCGCGCCCTCATAACCGATAGGTTGTACAAAGTTTTGTTTGAAGGGATGACGGTGGAAGAAGCACTTGATTTTCTGATGAGGTATCCGCTCAATGCAGATATTGATTTTATTTGATCCCGATGGATTCTGCTGGTGTG
>JAYVAI010000074.1:0-1969 GCA_043751075.1 Cyclobacteriaceae bacterium
TGAATAGGTGAAGTGCAATTTGGCCTACACCCAAACAAACCGGATACACCAGCATCCGGTTTTTTTATTTAATTTCCATTTCTGATTATGGCCAAAAAAGCACCTCTGCCCGCCTCCATGGATTTCTACCAGGACAACACCAAGTTGAAATGGATCATGTTGATTGTGTCGGTGATTATCAGTGGGGGGTCTATTTATTATACCAATATTTTGGTGGACGACCTCATGGAGCGTGAAAAGCAACAAGTGCAGTTATTTGCCAAAGCCCTTGAATACATTAACACCTCGGAGGGAAACATTGTGTTTGTTACCGATGAAATCATTTTTAAAAACAAATCCATACCCGTGATATGGATCACCAACAACAAAGAATATCAGTATGCCAATATTGACATTGATGAATCGCTCTCCAAAGAAAAGAAAGATGCTTTTTTAAAAAGAGAAGTTGAACAAATGAAGAAATCTTTCAATCCTATTGAAATGACTTTTGTAAATGAAGTTGGCGCGGTGGAAAGTCTGGGCTATGTGTATTACAAAAACTCCAAGCTGCTTATGCAACTGATTGCTTTTCCATACATCCAATTATCGGTGCTGGCCATTTTTGCTTTCATCTCCTACATGGCCTTCAACTATTCGCGCACGGCAGAACAAAACCAGGTGTGGGTGGGCCTGGCCAAAGAAACCGCACATCAATTGGGCACCCCTCTTTCATCGCTTATGGCATGGGTGGAAGTACTCCGCGATGATCCTGAAATAAAAAAGAAAGGCATTGTTGATGAATTGGACAAGGACATTAAAAAACTTACCGTAGTCACCGAGCGCTTTTCCAGCATTGGCTCCACGCCAGTATTGAAAGATGTAAACATTCATCAATTGGTAAACAATGTGGTGGGCTACCTGCAGCCGCGGGTTTCTTCTAAAATAAACTTTGAAGTTTATACGCTTTCCGAAACCATTCTTGCCAAGGTGCATGCCCCTTTGTTTGAGTGGGTGCTGGAGAATGTTTGTAAGAACGCCATCGATGCCATGGGCAACACGGGCACTATCGCCATCAAAATTTTGCGCGGTGGCGACAGGCGTGTGCTCATCGATATTTCTGACACGGGCAAGGGCATACCGAAGGCGTTGATACAAAATGTTTTTAAGCCTGGCTTCACCACCAAAAAGCGCGGCTGGGGGCTGGGGCTGGCGTTGGCCAAAAGGATCATTGAAATGTATCACGAGGGAAAAATATTTGTGAAAACCTCGGACGAAAACCTGGGGACTACTTTTAGGATTGAGTTGAAAAGCGCGTGAGGAGATGAAAAGCAGGCAGACGGATTGAACTTACGACAACACAAAATGTACCCTACTAGCAAGGATTCCCACATGGACAAGTGAACGGCTTCGGGACAACGTGGACTTTAAATAAATAAAACGTGAGGACAAATAAAAAATTAAAAACGGACGATCCCTCGTATTTTTAATAAGTAGAGTTGTCCTCCGAATTGCGAGAGTAATTTTCTGGTTAACTTAACTCATATGCTCCTACTCTTTTTTTTAATTGCCTTTCTTGTTGCATGGTTATTGTTCATAACCGCCAGTCTCATCTCTAATAATGCCCAGTTGTCAACTCTTTCACACTTACTAATTTTTATGGGAGCGATATCCCCAGGACTGGTAGCTATTTTTATTACAGCAAAAACACAGGGAGGCGAGGGAGTAAAATTATTGATTGACAAAATTTCTTTCAAAAACACCAGTGTAATGTGGTATATCTTTGCCCTTACCTTCATTGCACTCATCAAAGGTTTGGCAGCGCTTGTTTTCTTTTTACTATATAATTCATGGCCTCAATTTGGAACAACATCCTGGTACGTTATGCTGGGTGCCATAGCTATTTCCATGTGGGTTCAGGCGGGGGAAGAAATCGGATGGCGCGGTTATGCACTTCCACTTATGTCAAAAAAATTCGGGCTTGCCATGTCAA
>JAYVAI010000075.1:0-1968 GCA_043751075.1 Cyclobacteriaceae bacterium
TACTAACAACGGATTAAAATCCGTTGTTAAAATATGCTCCGAGCCTATGGCTCTTGTATCCACTGCCAACCTTGTATTGATTCCAAATTCGATAAAAAAATTTGAAAGATGTGTGCATAGACAAGGGGCTTAAGCCCGTGGCAATTGATAATAAAATTTCAAAGGACTTTAGTCCCAAATACAAAACTGTCGTAGCCCTTTGATAAAACCCTTACATGTTTCTTTGATTTTTAATTCTATCTTTTCGGCACTAACCGTAACCCTGCCATGCTGAGAAGAATAATGTTTGTGTTAAAACGTTTTGCCTGGTTTAAAAGGCTGAACGCCAAAATAACCTACGAACTATTGGCGAAAAATGTGCCCGCCACAGATTGGCATTTTATGAACTATGGATATGTGCCAAACTTATCCGAAAATATTTCATCCCTGCAAGACTTCGTGCACATTCAAAAATATCCGTTGCAGATGTACCACTACCTCGCAGCCAAAGTAGGGTTGGAAGGAAAGCAGGTGCTGGAAGTGGGAAGCGGCCGAGGCGGTGGAGCTAAACATATTGCAGCTCATTTCAAACCGGCCTTCTACACGGGCATAGATCTGGCGCAGAGTGCCGTTGATCTGGCCAATCGCATTCACGTGTTGCCAAACCTGAAATTCATTCAAGGCAATGCCGAAGCAATACCCGTTGCCTCCAACAGTGTGGATGTGGTGGTGAATGTTGAATCGTGCCACGCGTATGGATCGGTAGAAAAATTTCTGAGTGAAATAAAAAGAGTATTAAAGCCAGGAGGCTATTTACTGTTGGTGGATTTCAGAAGTGACAACACAATGTCAAAGTTTAAAGGACAATTAAATAATTCGGGCTTGGTGCTGTTGACCGAAGAAGACATCAGTAACAACGTAGTGAGTTCCATCGAAGCGGAAGATGAAGCAAAGAAAGCAAGGATCAAGTCATTGATACCACTCAAGTGGCAGAAATTGTTTTCAGAGTTTGCCGGTGTGGTTGGTTCGCGTTTTTATCTGACCTTGAAAGATGGCTCGCGCAGCTATGGCCGGTTTGTGCTGCAGAAGCAGGGTTAGTGTTTTAGTTTGTTGATCAACGAATGGGTATTCTCCCAGGCAGAAAGTTGCTGAAATTGATATAAGTAAAACTGTCAAAATAACTTGTACAATCACTTCGGCCAGGGATAGTAGTGGAAAGCTCCGCCTTGCGAGAGCCCTCGTTTATTCGGGGCCCGAAGCGCATGAGTTTGTGCGTGTGGCGGACTTGGAACGCCCGCCTGACCGAACGGGCAGGGATAGCCCGGTGGCCCCGAAGTTTCGGGGCCAGGCCGCCAAAGATGTTGGACAACTGTACAAGTTATTTTGGAGATTTCACTAAGGAATTATGAAAAGAAATCACCTTTTACTTATCGCAGGCCTGCTGCTTAGTGTAATACTTCCTGTGGTTGCACAGAATGAAAGTGATAGCCTTAAAATCTACCAGTTGGAGAATGTGGTTGTAAGTGCTTCGCGACTCGAAGAAAATATTGGCAAGTCGCCTGTAAGCATTGAGAAGATTGGCCGGTTTGCTATCCGCCAATCGGCTGCCCCTTCCTTTTTTGATGCCATTGAAAATATAAAAGGCGTTCAGTTGATAACCCCGAGCCTGGGCTTTAAAGTGATTAATACGCGCGGCTTTGCTACTACCACCAATGTGCGCTTTGTGCAATTAGTAGATGGCATGGATAACCAAACGCCCAGCATTGGCGCGCCCATTGCCAATGCGCTTGGCCCAAGTGATTTGGACATAGAGAGCGTGGAGATTGTGCCAGGTGTAGCATCGGCACTCTATGGCATGAACGCCATTAACGGGCTTGCCAATTTTATAACTAAAGATCCTTTTAAACACACAGGATTTAGTTTTCAGCAGAAGACTGGATTCAATCGGGTTGGCTCTCCGTGTGGAGCAAAGCCTTTTACAGAAACAAG
>JAYVAI010000076.1:0-5101 GCA_043751075.1 Cyclobacteriaceae bacterium
GCGGGCTTTCTTGAGACTACAAAAAAAATCCCCGCAAGGAGGAGGAAGGCACTGAATGGAATAATTTTTTTCACTAATGGCTGGATTTGGTTGTGTGCTTTGTAATGTCAATAATTTTTCCCCGCAAGGGTGGTTCATCTTTTTTTATGATGCCCGGAATTGTTTTGATTTCTATTTTGTAAGTATCAATCCACGAAAGTGTGGATTGGTGAACGTTGTCTTGCTCCACAATGGCCAGGTCGCTGAGCCTCACTATCAAATAGGAAACAGAAAGGGTAGATAAATTTTCTTTGGAACAAAGGGCGAATGTGAGGTCGCTGTTCTTTTTTATCACTGCGGTTGGCCCAAGTTTTTCGGCCACCACCGATTCGAGGGTGATCTGCCCACCGGTTGATGCGGGCGATTTGCAGGAAAACAGAAGTATCAACAGCCAAAGGATTTTTCCCATCTTATGTTTTTTGCTTTTTCTTTTTGGCAGCAGGAAAAAGAATATTGTTCAGGATCAGCCTGTAGCCGGGTGAGTTTGGGTGCAAGTTCAAATCGGTGGGTTCTTCGCCCACGGTATGCTGATAGTCTTCCGGATCGTGCCCTGCATAATAGGTCCAGAAACCTTTGCCAAAAACCCCGTGCATATACTTGGCTTCTTTTATCTCATTGTTCTCGCCCATCACCACCACATCCGATTTTATCAATTTCTTTTTGAAGCCGGTGGTCTGTCCGTAAAAACCTTTTATCACACGCGTGTGGTTTTGTGTAAGCATGGAGGGGATAGGGTCCCACTTGGCAGAGAATTCGAAAATGTTGAAGTAGTCGTTGTCTTGGCGCAGCCCCCGCTCGGGGAAGTTGTTGTCAATGTCTGAAAATTCATATTGAAGGGGATCGCGCACCAGGCGGAAGTTGGTGAACGCAAAGGTGTTGTCGAAGTTGAGTTTTTCCTGCGCTTGTGGGTCGGCCGCATCACCATCATACATGCGCTCGCAAATGTCGAGGCCCTCGGCAGCCAATGCTATGTCATACGAATCGGTGGCCGAGCACATGGCAAAAAGAAAACCACCGCCCGAAACAAATTCTTTGATGCGCTTGGCCACAGCAAGTTTTGATTGTGATACTTTATGAAACCCAAACCTGCGTGCGGCATCTTCCGCTTCCTTCACTTGTTCAATATACCAGGGCATGTTGGCGTAGTTGTTATAAAATTTTCCATACTGCCCGGTAAAATCTTCGTGGTGAAGGTGCAGCCAGTCATACTTGGGCAGCAGATCGTTGAGCACTTCGTCATCAAAAATCACATCGTAAGGAATTTCGGCATAGGTGAGCACCAGCGTGACGGCATCGTCCCACGGTTGTTTTGCTTTTGGCGAATAGACTGCTATGCGCGGATATTTTTCTAGCTTCATCACGTCATAGTTCAAAGCGGGGCTTGCTATTTGGGTCAAGATATTGGTGGCCTGGGCATCGGAAATTATTTCGTAGCTGACACCGCGCACCACCAGTTCGTTTTGGATGTTGGGGTGGTACTTGCACATAAAACTTCCGCCCCGGTAGTTGAGCAGCCAATCCACTTCCTTGTCACCTTTCAAAATCCAATAGGCAATGCCATAGGCTTTTAAGTGGTCGGTCTGCTTTTCATCCATAGGGATGAAAATATAATTTCCCAGGCAAAGGCTGGAGCCTATAAGTAATACGAACAAAATAGGGTAGCGCATCGTTAAAACATTCATTTACACTTAGGCGTAACAAAAATAAACCCAAAAAAGTATCCTGACAGGAACGTATAAAGATATAATTTTGATTTTAAAGTAAAGTCGGTGTAGATGGTTTTATTGTGTAGGACTAAAGTCCCTTGAAATTTTTGTATGAATTGCCACGGGCCTGCCTACCGGACAGGTAGGCTTAAGCCCCGTGACAATTGAATCGCAATATGAAATGGCTTTCGCCCGATATGGAATTGCAGAATGGAATGTGTGTGGCTAACAAGGCGTAAGCGGGCAAGGGATAGAAGAGGAAAGCCCGAAGCGCGCGGGAAAGTGTGTAGGGCGGACTTGGAACGGATAGCCCGGCCCCGATTTTTCATCGGGGTGACCCAAAAAAATGACAGCAAAATTTAACTTGAATGGACTATGAATTTATTGGAAAATATTAAAGAAGGGTTGCGCTCGGTGAAGGCCAATATGCTGCGCTCGGTGCTCACTGCGATGATCGTGGCCATAGGCATCACTTCGTTGGTGGGAATTCTCACCGCCATTGATGGGATTGAATATTCGGTGAACGAAAGCCTTTCGTCATTGGGCGTGAACACCTTTGATATTTATTCCAAATGGAACCGCGGCACCAGCCAGGAAGGCGTGAAAGAAAAATTGCATCCACGGCTCACCCTTTCGGAGATGCAAAAATTTATTGATCAATTTGAATATAATGCTGTAGTAAGTATAAACGCGCGGCTCACCAACCTGGCGGAGATAAAGCATGGATCGCAAAAGACGGGCCCCAACATAGACGTGCGCGGAATCAATGAAGAATATATTGCCATCAAAGGGTTGAACATTGAACTGGGACGAAACTTTTCGCCTTTTGAAATACGCAACGGTGGCAAAGTGGCGGTGATCGGTAAGACATTGGCAAAAACCCTTTACGGGGACAACCCAAATCCCATAAGCACTTCTATTTCTTTTAAAGGCACCCAGTTTAAAGTGATCGGGATGCTAAAGGAAAAGGGTGAGCTATCGGAAAACAATTACGACAACATGGTGTTGATACCCATTCTGGTTGCCAACCAAATGGCGGCAGGCCAGCCACTATTTTACAGGATTACCGTTGGCATCAAAGACATGAACGAAGTTGACTTTGCCATGGGCGAAGCCACGGGGCACATGCGCAAGATCAGGGGCGATGAAGTGGCGCAGGAAAATTCATTTCAGATTGAGAAGAGCGAGTCGCTGGCCCAGGAGATGGAAAGCATAACGAGTGGATTGCGCATAGGAGGTTTTGGTGTTGGCTTTATCACGCTGTTGGGTGCGTCCATCGCGCTGATGAACATCATGCTTGTGTCGGTAACGGAAAGGACCCGCGAGGTAGGAGTACGGAAAGCGCTCGGTGCCACACCGCTGAGGATACGTCAGCAATTTGTGATCGAAGCAATAGTGGTTTGCATATTGGGTGGAATAGGCGGTGTTATCCTGGGCGTTGGGTTGGGAAATGTGCTTTCCATATTTGTTTTTAAAGTTGATACATTCGTAATGCCTTGGGTATGGACATTTGTGGGACTACTTATTTGTATTGTGGTGGGCTTGCTGTCGGGTTACTATCCGGCACACAAGGCTTCCAAGTTGGACCCGATAGAAAGCTTGAGGTTTGAGTGAGACCTAGAAAATAAAGTAGGCAGTAGGCAGACAACAGTAGGCAGCGTGTGCTACTGTTTATAAAAGCAGACAGCGGTAGGCATCACTGCTTACTGGTTACTGCTTACTTTTTTTAAAGCTACGGCCTACTTTTTAAACTAAAAGGAGAGATGCCAGAGCGGTCGAATGGGACGGTCTCGAAAACCGTTGTGCGGGCAACTGTACCGTGGGTTCGAATCCCACTCTCTCCGCACCTTTACCTATTGCTTCAACTTTCCTTTGTATGTCTTTTTGAACAACTGAAACCGTGGAATGGAAACCCCCACCACATACGCACTGTACGGATTGTGCTCAATATAATCCTGATGGTAATCTTCGGCTTTGTAAAATTCATTCATCAGTTTTATTTCAGATACGATCGGATCCTTAAATGATTTGGCAAAATTTATTTTGGCTTGTTCGGCAAGGGCCTTCTCTTCGGGCGTTCTATAAAAAATAATGGAGCGGTACGAGCTTCCCCTATCTGGGCCTTGTCTGTTTGGCGTGGTGGGGTCATGCGATGTAAAAAATACATTCAGCAACTCCGCGTAGCTAACCAAAGTAGGATCGTAATAGATCAGCACCGATTCGGCATGGCCGGTAGTTTCTGTATTCACTAATTCATAAGTAGGGTTGGGTACATTTCCTCCGGCATAGCCCGATACAGCAGAATCCACACCAACAACAACTTCAAAAATATGCTCCGAGCACCAGAAGCAGCCCTCTGCAAAAGCGGCAATGGCTTTGCCCGTGGGGGGAGTTAAATTGATCTTCGTATCAGCACTTTTCTTTTTGGTTTGCGCAGAGCAGGAGAGAAGGGATAGAAGAATAATGGATGCGATAAATGTTGGCGCGATGTTTTTCATACGGCAAATGTAATAAGTTGATCTGGCTGGTAAACGTAATGCGAGAGCAAACTGTTTAATGAAATGTGCCCCTTGTCGTGAAGCTGTCAAATTGAGATGAAGTTTTGGTGTTGGATTGAAGGCGTTGTTAATTAACCGCGGAGTCCGAGGCGTGACTCCGCTTGGAATAAAGATTTGTAAGCACCTTTTTATTTTCCAATATTTTTCACACTTTTATTAAACGCCAATCAATAACTCCTGAAATGAAGACGATGTTGCTGAGGCACCTGTTAAACTTTCCAGCCATACCCTTACTTTTGAAAATATATATAACCAATTTTTGCAACATACTTTTGTTGCTAATGATATCTTCCGGCAGCATGGTAGCTCAACCAACTCCCCTTTCTTTTCTCGCCCTTGGCGATTCTTACACGATTGGGGAAAGTGTGGGCGAAGAAGAGCGGTGGCCCAACCAGTTGGCGGGCGCACTTTCTAAAAAAGGGAAGAAAGTATTGAAGCCAACCATCATTGCCACCACGGGCTGGCGTACGGATAATTTGAAAGACGCCATCCTCAAAGCAAACCTAAAAAATGAGTATGATCTTGTTTCGCTCCTCATTGGCGTGAACAACCAATATCAGGGCAAGCCAGCCGAACAGTATGCCATTGAATTTGAGGAGTTGTTGAAGACGGCCATTTCCCTTGCGAAGGGGAAAAGAAAAAATGTGTTTGTGGTTTCCGTTCCCGATTATGGTTTCACACCTTTTGGCCTTCCTAAAAAAGAGGGGATCAGTAAACAGATAGATGTGTTTAACAGCATCAATAAAAGCATATCTGAAAAATATAGAGTTGCTTACTATAACATCACCGATATTTCGC
>JAYVAI010000077.1:0-1958 GCA_043751075.1 Cyclobacteriaceae bacterium
TTGCATCTGTTTTGAAAATCTCAAAAGCACCGCGCAGCATTTTGTCCTCAATAAAGGAAGTGTCGGTTTCAAAATAGCGGAACGGAAACATCATAAATCCTTTTTTGCCCTTGTTGGATTTTTGCACCCACTCCAATTCATACGCTGCCTGATGAATGGAAGTAGTAGAAATGGAATCGGCTATTATTTTTTGCAATTCCACCCACAGCATCGCACCGCCATCGCGGTAACGCGGCCGCTGGCCCGAAATAAAATTGCCG
Source organism: Cyclobacteriaceae bacterium (assembly GCA_043751075.1). Lineage (GTDB taxonomy): Bacteria > Bacteroidota > Bacteroidia > Cytophagales > Cyclobacteriaceae > ELB16-189. The sequence goes on from JAYVAI010000077.1 coordinate 261, forward strand.
AGCGACCAGGCAATCAACTGATCACTTTCCTTTCGCCACTCCATGGGCTGAAGCACATGTGGATGCGAACCGATCACCAACTTTGCCCCTTCGCGAAAACATAGGTCAGCGATCCTCTTTTGAAATTTGTTGGGAAGGCTTTGGTACTCATCGCCCCAATGCATGAACACAATAATGGCATCACCGCGCTGGCCTTTTGCTTTTTCAAGATCGGCTTTTATCTGAACAGTATCGATGAGGTTGACAATGGTGGGCCGGGGCACGGGTATGCCGTTTGTTCCATAAGTATAGTTCAGCAGCGAAATGCGAAACCCATTTTTCTCTATCAGCAACGGATACGCACTTGCCCTTGCCACTGAATTTTTAAATGTGCCTGTATGCAACAGGGCAAGTGTATCGAGCACATCAATGGTGCGCTCAATCCCTTTTCGGCCGCGATCCATGCTGTGGTTATTGGCGGTGACCAACACGTCAAAGCCAATACGTTTCAGTTCGTAAGCCAGTTCATCGGGTGCACTAAATTGTGGATAGCCTTTGTAGGGTTTGCCTGCGAGGGTAAGTTCTAAATTGCCGATGGCCACGTCCGCAGATTTTATGATGGGAGAAACATATTCAAAGCAAGCGGAGTAATCATAGTTGCCGGTGAGCGCATTGTACGCGGCCGCAATATTTGAATCATGCTGCATGATGTCGCCAACAAAAAGCAATTTTAACCGTGTGGTGTCCTGGGCAAAAGCAAGGGCCGGAAAAATCAGGGCAACTAAAAAAAACAATACGCTGTGCATTATGGATAGGCTATTATTTTATCTTCTGCAATTACATAAATCCGTTCGTCTTTTTTTGGATGAACCCTGGCCAATCCGGTAAACGAACCAAAGGCAGGAAGAATGCCTTGGTTTTTTCCAAAATAAAAACAGGGCAACGTGAGCGACTGCCTGCCTGAGCCCTTCAACTGTGCGCCCGGATGTATATGCCCCGATAGATTATAAAAACCTTCGGGCACGGTGATCATCGGTTCGTGTGTGAAAATAAAATTTCCTTCTCTTAGTTCGTGCGGATACACCGTCATGGAATGCCGCGCATATTGCAGTTCGCTTAAGATGTCGTGGTTGCCCAGCACCAATTCAAACGAACAAAGCGAAAAGTGTTTTCGTATTTGGCCCACCACTTCCCACTCTTGGTTGTAATGGCTGTGGAAAAGATCTCCGAGAAAAATAACCCGGTCTGGCCTGCATTGGTTTATCAGGTTAATGAGCAACTCCGTGTTTTTGTCGTTGGCCTTGGCGGGAACAGGAATGCCCGACTGGCGAAAGTGATTGATCTTTCCAAAATGAAGATCGGCCAGCAAAAGTATTTTTCTCGCCTTGAACCAGATAGCTTTCTGGGGCAACAATTCAATTTTATCGTGAGCGAGTTCAATTAGCATGCGGGGACAATATAGACGGGAGAAATTAGAATTAAGAACTGGACTTTGGCGTCAGACACCTCTAAGGTGTCAGGACGCCTCGATTCGAACTAAAATTTTAAGCCTTTACGTAACTCCAGTTTAGAATTTGGAATCAATGTCGTTAAGACTTGGTATAGGCGTCAGACACCTCAAAGGTGTCAGACGCCTGCGCCTATATTTTTACCCGATAAGATCATCTAAGTACAAATAAAAAATGCTAACATTGCCCATAATCCTACCTATTCCTTTCA
>JAYVAI010000078.1:0-1955 GCA_043751075.1 Cyclobacteriaceae bacterium
GCTAAGTTGGGCCCGGCAAGGCAGCCCACCCTTACCACTACACTTTCTTCCTGTATCACCTCGCTCATGGTTTTCACCTCGTGGCGCGTCAATCTATCAACACTCTCAATGGTTTGCCCTTCGGGCAGAGAGACATCAAAACCTTTTGCTCCATGTATCAATATATGATAGGGGCGCAAATAGGGCGAGAGTTTTTTCATCATCTCACGAAAGTGTGCTGCGGGCACCATAGGGAAAATGACATCGCAACATGAAGAAAGATAGGCAAGATCGCTGGTAGGCTCAATGTGCAGGTTCATGGCATAGCCGCGATGAACCCTTTTTTCCAGAATGGTTTTTACAACGCCTTCATCGCGCGCATATAAAATCACACGCCTGTTTATGGCGAGGATATTGGCGATGACAGTACCAAAATTTCCAGCACCGATCACCCCTACCGGCTTGTCAGATAAACTGCTCGAGGTCATAGCCAACCAGCCTGTTGTGATAATAATAAAGTACAGTAAGGTCTTGGGTGATAATGTTTCCTTTCTTGTTGAGCAGGAGTGGCCTCTTGATGTGGATGATGCCCACGTTTTCGATCCCCAGTTTTAACACTTTGTCCACATCGCCCTTTACATGAGTGGCAAAATATACTTTCCCTTCATCATGCAATTCGTAAACCCTTTTGCGCACACGCTTGAAAGCTTCCCGGAATTCGGCATACTCAATTTCAAGGTCTTCTTCCGGCAACCGGAGCAGGGCAAACAAATCAAGCTTCGGATATTTTTTTTGCCACATCCCGAAGGCCACAAAGGCGGCCAGGTGGCTTGCAAACACGCGGTTGATGCGGTGATACTCACTTACAATTTTTTGACTGAGCAAGCGCGTGTATTCACCTTCGCGCTGCTTGTCTTCCGAAACCGTTCCGTTCGAAACAAAATAATCCTTCGTTTCAATCAGTCTGTTGTTGCTGTCAATGCTGTGCCCTTCGCCATTTACATTGTTGCCCAGCACATCGAGGGCTTGCCCAATTGAAACGGAAATGTTTGAGCGTTTGGTAAAAAACTTAAAGAGGAAGGTGATCAGTTGCATGCTGCCATACTTGTCCTGCTCGGGAAAATATTTGTCCTGCCCTTTTACATGCAGATAATCTTCAATGAGGTCGGGTGCTTCCAAAACAAAATTATAGTTGAGCGTAACAGGCACAATAAAAATTTTGCGCACTTCTGCGGCATTCGGGTTTTCCATGTATAGGTTGCGCTGTGCTTCAATGGCGGTGCTCAGCAATCCCAACTTGAGTTGTTTTTCAATAAGCCCCGAACGCGAACGGGTGCCCCCTGGAAAAAACAAACTGTGTGTTCCTTTTTGGATGGCCAGGTTGGAGTACATCTTCAGTGTTTCCAGGTAAGGCAGGTTTTTTTTCCTACGGTCAACTTTATAAGCCCCCAGGCTATTGAGGAAGTAGGAAAATATTTTTATGTTGAAAAGATTAAGGCCTGCGCCATAAATAAATGCCGGCAGCCCGAGGGAATGGATAACCCAACCGATCAAAATTGAATCTAAGTTGCTGAAGTGCGTTGGCACCATCACCACCGTTCCTTTCATGGCCAGCTTCCTCAATAATTTTACGCGGCCAACAATATGTATTTTGTCGCGAAGAGTGTATTGGGTCCTAAAAAAGGCCCCGAATTTTTTTACGCGCGCACCATTTAGCAACCGGGCAAACCAGAATTTAATTACTTCGCGCGTTACGCGATACGAGTTGGGTTTAAAGTTTCCCGCTATCTCATTGGCATAGCGAGTTACAATGCGCTTCAGTATCTCTTCATGGGTTTTGTCCGCTTCGGTGGCCTTGGCACCTGCTTCTATCAACTACTTTTTTACGTTGGCCCAAAAGCGCGAGTCATCTTTCGGGTCCACTCTCCATCGGTTTCGCTTGATGCGGTTTTGCTCACGATATACGGTGGCCTCCA
>JAYVAI010000079.1:0-35929 GCA_043751075.1 Cyclobacteriaceae bacterium
AATAAGGATTGTAAAATTGAATGGAGATTCACTTCAAAGGATGCCCGGATTAAACTTAAAAAACTATATCCGTCAATTCATACGTGACATGACACTAGGAACAAAAAACCGTTGATTGCGATTGCTTCGGTTTTATTGCTGGCACTTGCCGCTTACTTTTTTTATCCGAAATTATTTTCTTCAAACAAAGAAGTTGACGTGCTCGACAAATCCATAGCTGTGCTCCCCTTTGAAAACATGAGTGGCGACCCCGAACAAGAATACTTCAGCGATGGCATAGCAGAAGAAATCCTCAATTCCCTTTCGCAGCTGGAGGGACTAAAGGTGACTGGGCGCACATCCAGTTTTCAGTTTAAAGGAAAAGACATTGACTTAAAAGAAGTGGGTGAAAAACTGGGGGTTGCTACTATTTTGGAAGGAAGCATCCGCAAGCAGAATAACCAATTACGTATTTATGTTCAATTAGTGAGTGCCAAAGATGGTTATCAACTATGGTCCCAAAGGTTCGATAGAAAGGTGACAGATGTTTTTGCCATACAAGATGAAATTGCCCAGGCCGTAAGTGCTAAGTTAAAACTGACTTTGTTGCACCAACCGAGTGATGGCCCGGGCACGAGCATGCACAATCAGGAAGCATACGATCTTTATCTGCAAGGCCGCTTCTTCTTTAACAAACGCGGCCCGGGATTATTAAAAGGACTGGAGCTGTTTAAAAAATCTGTTGCTCTTGACTCAACTTTTGCGCAGGCACAAGCCGCCATAGCCTTATCGTATGCAATAATGTCTTATTACTATGCAGTGCCGTCTGTTGAAGGGCTGCGGGAAACTAAAAAGTTTGCACAGAGGGCTATTGAATTGGATCCAAATTCATCGGATGCCTATACTGCCCTGGGGTTTGTTGCCCAGCACCTGGAAAGGGATTGGAACCATACCAGGCAATTCCTACAAAAGGCCATAGCATTAAATCCAAGCAACACGCTGGCACATGGCCAATACAACAACTACTTTCTTTTTGTGGCTGGCGATTTTGTTTCGGCAGAAGCAGAAGCCATGAAGGCACTAAAACTTGATCCTTATTATTTTCTTCCTCATGTACTTTTGGGACAAACCAATATAAAGCTAGGGCGATACGACAGAGCACTTGAGAACTGCCAAAAGGCCATTGAAGTAAGCAGCAACTCCAGCTTGCCATATACCTCTAAAGCAGATGTTTTATTGCTGATTAAAAAACCAGCTGAGGCTATTGAAACCCTTACAACCAACATGGGCATTACGGGAAGAACCCAAATGATGTTGGCTTCATTATGCGAAGCTCTTGCAGAAGCCGGAAAAAAAGATGAAGCGGTTAAGATATACAACGAAGTGCGGGAAAGAGCCCGCACAGAATATGTAGCCCCATTTATTTTAGGCAGAGTTGCGGTTGCCATTGGAAAATTAGACGAAGCATATAAGTGGTATGACAAGGCTTTTCAAGAGAAAAACAGTGGGTTTATTTACTGGAAATATTTTCTACATGAAGAACTTGACCATTGGTCTGTTTTTAAGAAAGACCCGCGCTACAAAAGGATAATGGATCAGTTGGCGTTTCCGGTGGAGTAGAAACGATTGCCAAACTATGGATTACAGCGTGCCTATCCCTATCATTTACTGAGTACTACGTAGGTTAGGCAACTTAAAAAATGGATAGTCGCCCTCGCGTTAAATATGAAAGTGTCGCCCAAGTAATGACCGAAGTAGTAACAGACCCATGGCGACTCAAAAATCATAAGTGTGGTAACATAGGTCAGGCAACATAAAATAGATAAACACCATTGAGTTCTATTTTAAAAATGTATCCTAAGTAATGACCGAAGTAGTAAGATAAGTTGGGTCGTGGGATGCCCACCATTCTATATTTAAAATATCCATACATTTGATGTTAAGTTTTAATTATAGACAAAACTTATATGGAAACATCAAAAAAGAACCTCCAAAGGCCTATTTATATGGACAAGTTAAAGCCATTCATAGGCCAAAACCTCGTCAAAGTATTGGTGGGGCAGCGAAGGGTGGGCAAAAGTTTCATATTGCTGCAACTGATGGACCTGATCCGTGAACAGGATAAAACGGCTCATATCGTCTATATCAACAAAGAACTTTTCGAGCACGACAACCTGCGCGATTACAAAGACTTGATGAAAAGCGTAAACGGCCAAATTATGAAAGGGGTGAAAAATTATCTCTTCATTGACGAGATACAGGACATAACCGATTTCGAAAAAGCCATCCGCAGTTTGCAGGCCAAGGGCGAACACGACATCTACATCACCGGCAGCAATGCGTTTTTGCTTTCGGGCGAACTGGCCACCTACTTGAGCGGGCGCTATGTGGAGTTCAAAATTTTTGGGTTTACGTACAACGAATTTTTTAAGGGTCATCAATTGCCCGATTCACAAGAAACATTTTTGAAATACCTGCGCTATGGCGGCCTGCCCTACCTCATCAATATTGACTTGACCGATGAATTGGTCTTTGGTTATCTGCGCAATATTTATGCGGCCATCCTCTTCAAAGATGTGGTGGCGAGGCACAACATCCGCAACGTTTCGCTTTTGGAAAATCTGGTCAGCTACGTTGCCGACAATGTGGGCAACCTGCTTTCGGCCAAGCGCATTAGCGACTTTTTGAAATCGCAAAAAATAAAAGTGACACCCAATGTGATCTTGAGCTACCTCGGGTTTTTGGAGCAAGCCTTTTTTGTGTTGAAAGTGAGCCGCGAAGAACTAAGGGGAAAAAAAATCTTTGAGATCGGGCAGAAATATTATTTGGAAGACTTAGGCCTGCGCCACTCACTGATTGGTTACCGAGCTGCCGATATAGGAAAGATTTTGGAGAACATTGTGTATCTCCATTTGATAGTTGCTGGCTATACCGTGCGCGTGGGGAAATTTCAAAACAAAGAAGTTGATTTTGTCTGTGCGCGGGGCGATGAAAAACTATATGTGCAAGTGGCTTATCTGATTTTGGATGAGGCAACCAGAAAAAGGGAATTTGGAAACCTCGAGTTGATTTACGACAACCACCCAAAATTTGTGGTGTCGCTGGACGATCATGCATCGGGTAATTTCGCGGGCATTAAGCATGTTCATGTTCGGGAGTTTATTAAGCAACTTGTTTGAATACTTTCGAAAAATTCCTGCAATACCACGGTTATTGAAATGAGCGTGATGCAGGCACGGCCAAAAAACCTGAGCCAAAAAAAATATCATAGATCATCTGTAACCGGCAAACGCCTGCCCGCGTCATAGTGGCAAAAATTAACAACTACAAGTATGAACGAACATGAAGTAATCATTCCGGTATTGGGCATCATGCTGCCAATTATCATTGCCCTTGGTGCTTTTGTTATGATGGTGTACATACGCAAGTTTGAAAACATTGAGCGGATGGCCATCATTGATAAAGGATTAAGCCCCGATCTTTTTAAAAAAGAACGCTCCACGTCTGGCGCATTGCGAGCATCGCTGTTGCTGATGGGTGCAGGCTTTGGTTTGCTCATGGGCTACTGGCTCGACCGCGCATTTGATATGGAAGAGGTGGCATACTTCTCCATGATACTCATCTTTGGCGGCCTGGGCTTGGGCTTGGCTTACCTTATTGAAGAGAAGAAGCAGAAGTAGATTTAAGATTTAGGATTGAAGATTGAAGGAATTGATTTAAGCTCAAATCTCCTTACTCCAACTATTGCCTAACGCCCAATGCCTAATTCCCAATGCCTAATTCTGCCCAACCCCTACTATCTCATCTTCGACCGCTTGATCAAATAAGCCTGAAGCACTTCAAAATAACCATCGTGCGTGTTGGCCGAAATGAAATCGATCTTCAACTGGTTGCACTTCATTTTTAAATTTTGGTGATAGGCTCTCAACTGTGTGGTAAATTGTTCTTTTATCTCCGTTGGGTTCAGCAATAATTTTTCCCCGCTTTCAAGATCTATAAACTCGTAGGGCCGCTCACTAAATTTAAAATCAAGTTCCGTGTCGTGGTCGGTTACATGAAAAAGTATAACCTCGTGTTTGTTGTGCTTTAAATGTTGCAGTGCTTTAAAAATTTCTTCGTCATCCGTTCCGCCTTCAAACATATCGCTGAACAGCACAATCAGCGACCGCCTGTGTGTTTTTTCTGCAATCTCATGAAGTACCTGCGCTACGTTCGTTGACTTTTGGCCCGCCTCATTTGATTTTAATTTGTTCTCCAGCGCAGCAAACAATTTGTTGATGTGTGAGCCCGTGGAGCGCACTTGTGTAAATTCTTCTATGGAGTCAGAAAACAAACAGAGCCCTACGGCATCGCGTTGCTTTTGCAACAGGTAGGCAATGGCCGAGGCACAATAAATGCTGAATTTAAGTTTGGCTTTTGTTTCCATCGGATAGTTCATGCTCGATGAACAATCAATGGCAATCACGCAGCGCAGGTTAGTTTCTTCTTCAAATTGTTTTGTGTAGAGCCTGTCGGTGCGGGCAAATACTTTCCAATCTATGTAGCGTGTGCTTTGCCCTTCGTTGTAAAGGCGGTGCTCGGCAAACTCCACCGAAAAACCATGGTAGGGCGATTTGTGAAGGCCGGTGATAAAGCCTTCCACCAACTGCTTGGCCAATAATTCGAGGCTGGCCGACAACTGTAAATCCTCAATTCGTATGCTCATGACATTATAAAAAATTTCGCTTTTGTGGTTTTAACTCCTTTTAGATGGAATCTATTTGATTTTGCCAACAAATCTATTGCTACCATTTGCAATAAATATTATAAATATTACCTTCGATTTAACCATTTTTACCCGAAACCTAACCCGAAACCTAACCCAAAACCAATAATCCGTGGAAGAGAACAAGACAAACGTAAGAGAAGAGATCTTCTCCGAAAAAGTGAAGGCAGGCAAGCGTACTTATTTCTTTGATGTAAAGGCAACCAAGTCCAACGATTATTACCTTACCATTACCGAGAGCAAGAAAAGGTACAACAAGGATGATGAGGGCTTTACGTATGAGAAGCACAAAATTTTCCTGTACAAAGAAGATTTTAACAAGTTTGTGGAGGCGTTGAGCAACACCGTTAACCACGTAAAAACCGAATTGTTGCCCGATGTGGATTTTGATTCGTTTGACCAGAACCGCGAAAAGGAGGAACACACAAAAACAATTGAAGTAAATTCTGAACAACCTGCGGCAGTAGATTCCGAACTTAAGTGGGATTAAAAAAATAACCTAACCCTGCACCAGAAGTTGCCCCGATGAAAATCGGGGCTTCTTCTTTTTGGTTATACACGGATTGTGAAAATAAATGGCGGCATGGCCCCGAAACTTCGGGGCCACCAGGCTATCCCTGCCCGTTCGGTCAGGCGGGCGTTCCAAGTCCGGCCCGCGCTCAAGTCCAGCTCACTTCGGGCTTTGCACTTCTATCCTTTGCCGGGGCTTCAGAGAAATAAGTGTAGTACCTTCTTTTTGAGCCTGTTCACTTATATTTGCGCCTCATTTAAAATAAAAAGAGTTTTATGGGATTAAAGTGTGGAATTGTAGGCCTGCCCAACGTAGGCAAATCAACCCTGTTCAATGCGATTTCAAATAACAAAGCCGAGGCAGCAAATTTTCCATTTTGCACCATCGAACCCAATGTAGGCGTTATTTCAGTTCCCGATGACAGGCTTAAAATTTTAACAGGCCTGGTCAATCCGCAAAAGGTAATACCCACCAGTTTTGAGTTTGTTGATATTGCCGGGCTTGTAAAAGGAGCCAGCAAGGGCGAAGGGCTGGGCAACCAGTTTCTCGCCAACATACGCGAGGTGGATGCCATTGCCCATGTGGTGCGGTGCTTCGAAAACGATAACATCATACACGTGGCCGGCAAAGTGGATCCTGTTGGAGATAAGGAAGTGATAGACACCGAACTTCAATTGCGCGACCTTGATTCGGTTGAAAAAAAAATAAGCAAAGTGGAGCGCACAGCAAAAAGCGGTGACACCAACGCGAGGAAAGAATTAGTAACACTGATTGCTTATAAAGAAACTCTTCAGGCAGGAAAAAATGCCCGCAGCCTGATCATGGATGCCGACAACAAGAAAGCCATTGAAGATTTGCAATTGCTAACGGATAAACCGGTGATCTACGTAGCCAATGTGGACGAAGGTTCCATTCACACCGGAAATAAATTTGTGGATGCGCTGAAAGAACTTGTTAAAAATGAGCAGGCCGAAGTGGTAGTTGTATGTGCCGCCATTGAAGCGCAAATAGCAGAACTTGAAACCGAAGAAGACAGAAAAGTTTTTTTGGAAGAATACGGATTGAAAGAATCGGGGCTCAACCGGCTGATCAATGCAGCGTATCATTTATTAAATCTGATCACTTACTTCACCGCAGGCGAAAAAGAAGTTCGCGCCTGGACAATTCATCGCGGCTGGAAAGCACCGCAGGCTGCCGGGGTTATCCATACCGATTTCGAAAAAGGTTTTATCAGGGCCGAGGTGATCAAAATTCCTGAATATCAGAAATATAAAACCGAAGCAGGTTGTCGCGAGGCTGGCAAGCTGGCCGTGGAAGGGAAAGATTATGTGGTGCAAGATGGCGATGTCATGCACTTTAGGTTTAATGTTTAGTAACTGATATTACGAAAAAAAGGAAAATAGAACGCAGATGACACACCTGCCTGCCTGCCGGCAGGGATAATTATGATGAATTATGATTGTATCAGCGAAAATCCGCTCAATCAGCGTCATCAGCGTTCCATTTTTTTTTATGTATGTATTGTTTGCGTAACATCAGTTAGTAAGGTCATGGTTTAAATTTTTTTCCACGGCTGCACTTTATTGTTCTGATTTTTAATATCTTAGCTGACCACAATATTTTTTTAAGAAGGGTTTAGTTCATTTTTTTACCCCAAAATTGGTTCACCTTGAGAATAAGGATTGTTTTTTCCCTTAAGAACAGAGGAGCGTATGTTCCGTTTCACCATCAGTTTTTGCTGGCCCAAACCATCAAAGGCCTGGTGATGCTGGGAAAAAATCCTGCTTACTTCCCCTACACCCAATACAACTTCTCCGGCCTCAAAGGGCAAATCAAAATCAGCCGCAAGGGCTTGCATTTTTATTCATCGCGGGTCACGCTCGTGTTCTCCGCAGCCGACAAAGGGTTTCTCGATTATTTTCTTGGCATTTTATTCGAACAGAAAGATTTATTGATCGGCAACTTGCAACTAGTGCCTGAGTCGCACGAACCCGAAGAGCCTGCTACCATTACCGATTCAGTAAAATTTTTGTGCATATCACCCATCGTTTTGGTGCAGGCAACTTACAATGATGAAACAGGAAAACGGTTTATTCCGCCCGAGAACGATGAGTTTTCCGATTTGCTCTACGACAGCACCATTGCCCGCATGGAAGCAAGCGGAAAATTTTCGGCTGAACAGTTGGCAGACTTTTACAAATTTCAATTGGTGGCCGACAAAGAATACATCAACCGCATTCAATCATCACATAAAAAGTTTGCGCGTATTTATCCGCTCTATGACCTTGATGTGAAATATGAAGTGCGCGGCTATACTTTTCCTTTCACCTTGTACGCGCCACAGCCAGTGCAACAGTTTGTGTATGAAAATGGATTGGGATATTTTTCTCACAAAGGTTTTGGAATGTTGGATGTGGCCAACGCCAGTTCGGTAAACACGAATGCGGATATGGAAGCTGCCTCAGAGCTGACGACTTGATTTGGTGAAGGGACGATGGGGTGGATTTCAAAAAGACACAGTCATTTATCGCTGACTTTCAATTGCCACGGGCTTAAGCCCGTGGTAATTGATAACCTGCAGGAAGTGGGCTTTAGCCCAAAGTATGAAATGGCCAATGCTTTTTAGGGGATCATCAACCCACAACGATAATATTTTGACACGGTTGTAGATCATTCACCATCATAGAATAATATCCTACCAGCAAGTTGGCATTGGGTCTGAAGGGCCTGAAATAAATTAAAACCTCATACAGGGTTTCTGTTTCAAAGTGGCTGCCTTCTATTTGAACCGCTCACTTGTAAAAAACTGAAACTGACTCTACTTCAAAAATCAAAATTCATCATTCATCATTCTAAATTCAAATTAGAATATCGAATGTTGATTGACGAATGAAGAAGTGGATGATCGTTGAACCCTACCGCCCATTCACCACCATCGGATAATACCCAACCAGCAAATCGGCATTGGGCCTGAAGGGCCTGAAATAAATTAAAACCTCATACATATTTTCTGTTTCAAAGTGGCTGCCTTCTATTTGAAAACCGCTCGCCTTATCCGCTTCCACCCAATATTGATAATTATAGAACCCTTGCTTTAAAAGCAGCGTGGTTTCGTACGCGTTTTGAGCTTTTACAAATTTCATTTTTGAATCGGCTGTGCGGATCCAGTTGTTGAAGGCTCCCACCAAATGCACTTGCCCTTGCACAGGCGGCACCGCCAGCGTAAACGTTACAAACAAATAATCCCCGCTAAGGGCTGCTTCGCGAAAGTCAAAATTTTCAATTACAAAATTTCCGTTCAGGTCAGGATATTGTCCGTAGGCAAGACCCTCACGCGACTTGTCTGTTTGCACATATAAGTGGAATGGCCTTGCGCTCCGGTCAAGCCGCCCGGTATTTTGGCCGGGTGAATTCAGCGAACGGAAATCCACAAAACGAAATTCGTTGCCGGCTGCAAACTGGTTGTCTTGATCAAAGAAACGATACTCCAATTCGCGCTTGTCTTCGCGCACAAAACTGGGGCGCACGTTCATGCGCACGTTGTCCCATCGTTGGTTTTGACGCACTACGGCATGCACCATTTCCAATGGATTTACCACATCCAACCGTGAGTAGTTCACTTTGAAATTGAGTTGTTGGTTGCTGGCGCGAAGGGTGCCGGCCCCTTGCAGTTGATCGTCCTGAAAAACATGAGCCTGGTTGCTAAACACCATAAATCTTTTTGATAGCAGAATATCTTCCTGATCACTTTCGCGGTAAGCCACCAACAAATAATTGCCCGGCAACTTTACGGGTGGAATTTGAAAATAATAATGAACATAAGGGACCGATACATTGGACGACACATCATATTCGGTAATAGGAAACTCGTTGAAGTCGGCAAGAAAATCTAAACTTTGCAGGCTCGACTTGCCCCAATCGTAGTTGCAATGGATGAGTTTCACATAATAGTTGCTACGCTCACCTTGCAGGTCGTCAAATTCCAAAATCAAATTTTGATTTTCCACCGGCACCACCGAAGGCCGCAGGTTGTTGCGTGGCGAGCCATTGTTTGGATAGATCATCACCGTGCGTATTTCTTCCTCATACGATTTATCGGAATACTCCAATTCCTTTTGCGCCAGGGCAAATTGGCAAACCAGTAAGGCGATCAGTGTAAAAATTGGTCTCATAGGAAAAATTTTCGAAATAAATTGTACACTTCTCATGTTGGGTTGTCTCGGCAAGGGATAGAAGTGGAAAGCCCGTAGCGCGTTGGCTAAGCGGGTGGACGGACTTGGAGCGGATAGCCCGGTGGCCCCGAAACTTCGGGGCCATGCCGCAAAATTATACACCATATTTTGAAAGTTTTCCATAGCTCAAATCTAAACGAATAAATTAATTCAATTATCATTCCAACTCAACGTTATAATTTTGTGTCTAAGGGAATATAAGGTTCATGCATACCGAAAAGAACCTCATTGAGGACTGCGCAAAAGAAAACGGGGCCGCGCAAAAGGCTTTGTATGAACGCTATTGCCGAAAAATGATGGTGGTTTGCCAGCGTTACGCCAAATCTACCCAAGAAGCGGAAGATTCTCTGCAAGAGGGATTCATCAAGGTGTTCGCAAACATTAAATCTTTTCGTGGCGAAGCAAAATTGGATACCTGGATCACGCGGATCATGATCAACACGGCCCTCAACGCCCATCGGCAAAAAATGTACCTGCTCCCTATGGTGGATGTGGAGGAAGTGGACTTGCGAGAAGATGAGAACATAAGTTTGGCTGGCTTTCACTTGGACGAGTTGTTGGCATTGATACAATCCCTGCCGGATGGATGCCGGTTGGTATTCAACTTGTTTGCCATAGAAGGTTATGGTCACAAAGAAATAAGTGCAATGCTCTCGATCAGCGAGGGCACTTCCAAGTCGCAATACAACCGGGCCAAGAGTTTGCTGAAAATAAAATTGAATCATTTAGAAAAGAGATATGAAAAATCAGGAGAAAGGAAAGTTTGAAGATGCTTGGCAAAAAGCATTTGATGGTGCCGAACAAGCTCCATCGGAAAGTGTGTGGTTGGGTGTGGAACAGAGCTTGAACAAAACCGCCACGGTAGTTATGAAGCGCAGGGTGGTGTTTTATCAACGGCTGGCAGCCGCGTCCGTTTTTTTTGCTTTGTTGCTGGGTGGCTTGAGCACGTATTTTATTTCTGATTCCGGATCCGAAAAAACAATAGGCCTCATGGAAAAAAATGCTTCCAACCATCAAAGCAAGGAAGAAAAAGCAAATCCAACCCAAATGGATAAAGGAAAAATTGCAGAGGAAAACAAGGTTGAAAATAACGTGGTGAAAGCATCGAAAGAGGATGTGTCCGATATTCCACAAGTAAATTCCCTGGCACTTGTTATAAGCAATTCGGATCAGTCAATTGCAAATAAGGAAGGCACAGATGATTTGTATCAACAGGAGAATGATAAAGGCAAACAACTTGTTGCCCGCAACTATCCATCGTTGTTAACCACCATCCCAAATCTTTCCATCGAACTTGATGGCAGCATGCGCGAAGTGACCATAGCACGGAAACTTCCCGCCATGCCTGCTGTATTTATGGATTCAAAAAAAGATAAGAAGGCAAAGGAAAACCTGTGGGCTTCGTTGGGTGCCTCCACTGGAAATTATTCTCCGGCCACTGGTTTGGGAACGGTGTCAACTGCAGATGCAATAGTTCAAAACTCGGTCACCGCATTCACCAGGCAACCAGCAACCAGCAAGACAGCATCTAAAGGAACTGTGTTTTCTATTGGCATGAACATGGGCAAGCGTGTTTCAAAAAAATGGGTTGTGCAAGGTGGTTTATCTTACCTCAATCAGGCAATTGGCTATACATCAAACTTTGTAGCCCTGGATGCCAACAACAATGCGATAGCCTCAGTGGTTGAATATGCCGATAGCAAAGCATTTTCATCCGTAGTTGCAGCTGCACCTTATGAACTGAACAGCACAAACCAATTGATTTCATTGCCCCTGCAAGCGGGCTATTTGCTGGTGGACAAAAAGTTTGGGCTTCAGCTAAACTCGGGCATAGCCACCGATTTCTTTTTGCAAAACACACTCACCGACAAAAGCGGTCAATTGGATAGCTATTCTTCGGGTGCCAATAGCGATTCTCCCTATCGTGCAGTAAGCTGGGCAGGTTTGTTTGGCAGCGAAGTGAGTTATAAAATCGCGACACAATATCGCGTTTCCATTGCGCCCGGGTTACGCTACTCCATCAATTCGGTATTAAAATCCAATTCGTCTCCGGCCAATCCATTGGCATGGGATGTGGGGTTCCGGTTCCGGTATATTTTTAAGTGAGCTTGAGCGTTTTAGTGTTGAAGGAATTATCCAAAACAAAATCTTATGAAAGCGATGTTTGTTTTTTTTAGGGAAAAGGTGATGCCAGGAATATTTGCTCTTCTGTTTGTTACGGCTTTGTTGCTGATCAGTGTGCTGCTGGAACGAAGGCATCTTTATTTCTAAAAATTTATTTCGGCTATTCCAACCTTTTGGGTTTTAGCAGGGTCAAACACTTGACCTTAAACCTAGAAGATTATGAAACAGCTATCGCACATCACCCTTCGGCTCCCATTTATTTTATTTCTTTTTGTTTTTGCCTTTTCGTTTACCGATTGTGCGGACAAATGCGAAGAGACAAATCACTTTGTTTACTACGAGCCTATCTACGCTACCTGGGCAGAAATAAAAGCTTCTGTGGGCGTTACCGAACCCAAACCACTTTCCGAAATCGGCAGGATTTATTTTAAGGATGGGATATTGTTCATCAACGAGGCGGGCAACGGAATCCACATCATAGACAATAAAAACCCAGCCAATCCAACTCCCTTGCATTTCCTTAACATCCCCGGAAACTATGACCTGGCCATTCGCGGCAACACGCTCTATGCCGACAGCTATGTTGATCTGGTAGCTTTTGATATTTCGAACCTTACAAAAATCCGCGAGATAAACCGGATAGAGAAGCTCTTTAATAATTATACCACCATGGGCATGATGGTGTCGTCCGAGAGAGGGATACTCACCGAGTGGAAAAAAGTTGAGCGGGTAACCGTGAATGAAACATCTTGCAACGCCATGTACCAACCGTGGGGCGGATTTTATCATCGAAACGGAATAGCAATGAGTGAGAGTGGCGATGCGAATTTCAGTGCGAAAACTGCCTTTGCCCCTTCGGCAGCAAGCCAGGCAGGAGTAGGCGGATCAATGGCGCGGTTTACCATCAATGGTGATTTCCTTTATGGTTTGGATGGATCAAATTTGGATGTGGTGGATGTATCAAACCAAGCAATGCCGGTTGCTAAAAATGAAATTCCACTTTCGTGGGATGTGGAGACACTGTTTCCAACCAACAATAAACTTTTTGTTGGCTCCAGAACGGGCATGTATATTTTTGATTTGCAAGAGCCCACAAAGCCCACGCTGCTGAGCCATTATGCTCACGTGCGCAGTTGCGATCCGGTGGTGGTGGAAGGCAACTATGCGTATGTCACTTTACGGAGCGGATCCGCATGTCAGGGTTTTACCAATCAATTAGAAGTGATAGACATTAGCAACCTCAAGGCACCAACTCTTGTAAAAACTTATCCCATGACCAACCCTTTTGGATTAGGGATAGATGACGGAATACTTTTTATATGCGATGGTGACGATGGCCTAAAAGCATATAACGCCAAAAATGTGTTGACCATTTCTGCAAACCAACTGGCCCACTATAAAAACATTAATGCTTTTGATATCATACCTTTCAACAAGGTGGCGATGATGATCGGCAAGAATGGGCTATACCAATATGATTATTCCGACATAAAAAAGATCAAGCTGATCAGCCAACTGCCAATTGTAACAGAATGAAAAATAGTTGCCTTTTGTTTGTTGCATTGATTGCCGGTGTTTATGCTCAGGCACAAAACTTGCACACGGATAGCACCGAAGCCACAAAAATTGAATATTACTTTCAATTTCAATCAGGCGCCCTGGTGGGTTGCTCCATCTGTTTCACCGGAAAAGAAATCAGCTTTAGCGGCTCTACTACGCATGGAATAAAAATCGGTAAGAGATTAAGGGTTGGTGCAGGCGTGGGGATAGATTCTTATTTTAATTGGAACACTACGCCCGTGTTCGGTAGTGTGAGTTGGGATTTTCCCGGAAAACGGAATGCGTTGTTTTTTCAATTTACTTATGGCGGGGCACTATCGGCATGGCCCACACAAAAGCGGTTTGAATATGGTCATCAAAAAACAAAAGCAGGCGAGGGCTATGGTTTTGGTGTGGGCTATCGCATGCGCTACGAGAAGATGCAGATTTCTTTTGGGCTTGGCAGCAAAAGCCAGCTGATCACCTCATACTATCAATACCCAACGTATTATTGGAAAAAGAATACCCGTGTCTTGGGCGAACCCAGCACTAAGATCATAAAGAATGAATTGAACCGATTGGCCGTGTGGATGGCGGTGGGGTGGAAGTAGAAATTGAAAATTGGCAAAGTTCAATTGACAATTTATTCCATTGGTAAATAAATATTAAGTGATGATAGGCACGTTTGTGCATATGCAGTGACCAATCGTAATTTGAAAACTAAACTACAACTTAAATTGAACCTCGACATTGATTTATGCACTTTGTTGGCAATTGTTCATTTAACACTGATCCCTTTCTCAGGTGTTTCCCATAATCGCTCCACGTAGTTTTTTTACTATGTTATCTCTTTTCCTTTCAGCATCAGTTTCAGTAGGTGATGGCCAGATAAGAGCTACTGTGTCAAGTAGTGTTGGCGAATATTCGTAGACTTGTTCCTTAGTAACTCCATACCAGACCGGCAAAATGGATCTGCTTTTTAGTAGAATATCTTTAGTAAACACCGAATTAAACTCAGATTTGGTCCATCCACTATTTTCGATAAAATTTGGAGTTATGATAAGCACGCATTTCTTTGCTTCTTTTATTCCTTTTTCTATCGATTCTCTCAAACTGTCACCTACGTTTAGAGAATATTCATCAAACCAAACTGGACATACCAATTTAGTAAGTCCCTGAACTATCGGTCTTGCTATATCATCCTTATCGCGCGAATCATGAGAGATAAATGCTAAAGGACTTTCAGCTTCTGCTCTTCTTTGAGCATAGATATTTCTTCTAAACTGCACAGTATGTCCGATCTTTTCAGATTGGCGAATAATATGGTCAGTACATGATTGCTTCTCATCATTCTCATCGTAAATAAAGATTCTACCCGTAAACTTCATGTCTTTGGATTTCATCTTTTTTTCTCCTAGTGTCCCTCCCTCCATTATTACTTCATTTCGATAATTTACAACCTCATCAAATTTTGATAGTGCAACTGCAGCTGGGCAGTCTAAGGTGTCGTTCTTTTCAATGTAAAAGGAAACGTAAAGTGAATTAGATTCAAAGTCCAAATGGAGACGTCCGATAAAATTGAATTTAACGTTATCAACAAGATGGGCTGTAATGTCCTTGCGTATACAAAAGGTTTTGCTACCATCAATTTCAAAATAGTCCTTGAGATTTGCCATAATTAGTAACGCGATCTTTCAAAAAATGCATTGCTACCAAGGTTAATGCTTGTGATGGAACGGACTTTCTGTAACCACAAAACTTGTCTTCGGAGCCCGAAACCCCGCCTATTGCAAATGTACTGCTATTGCCAGTTTTTCTATTTGATAATTTGTTCGTCATAAAGTTCTGGTGTCAAGGTAGCACTGATAATTGGTTTGCCGCAATCTGGAACCATTGCAGCAAATCGTTGATAGTCACAAGTGAAGTCAACCAAAAACTTTGTGTAGTCGACTGCGTCTGCCAAAGAAAGTAATTCATATTGTCCTTGGATTGGAGGCATTTGGGGATTGTTGTGTGTAACCAAATGTGAAATAAATTCTGCACGTCCAATCCAACATCCACCAAAAGTATGCTGTCCATTTACGACATTTGTCCATTTACGAAACTCTCCTGTTGTCAATTGCCCACCACTTTCAATCTGAACTGTTCCTGATAAAACAAGCCAACTTTCAATTCTTGGCATGGAAACATCTTGGTCAATATAACCACTTACAATGAATTCAATATTCATAATTGTCTGTGCAATTGCTAAATCTTCAATGTTTAGTTGTTTTCTTAACTCAGCTTTTAATCCATCAATAAAATGTCTAACAACAGTATCATAACTGCCGTCACCTTGATAGCTTTTTTCGAGTGTTTTAAAGATTGAATAAATTGTCTTGTGATTAAGCAGAGCAGCTCCTGCAATACAAATAGCATAAGTGTTGTTATGAATTTTTAGGTTAAACAACTTTCTTGTCATTTTAGACCAGCCTATTGGGATATTCATAGGCTGAGCTAGGTCAAAAAGTTGATTTGTCCCACGCTGCTTAGCTTGGATTATTGTTTGGTTCCAAGTGGTCTGACTGTCTGCTGCAAGTGCTATACCGTCAGGAACTGCTATTGCTATACAAATTGACATAATATTTATTGTTTAGTCAAGAGGCCGAATCACTTATCAATCGTTCCCTGCTTCCAGCGCATCCAGTTCAAGCATTATTTTTTCCCACTTGGCATTTTCTTCATGAAGGGTGGTGTGGAGGGCATCAAACTTTTGTTGTATTTCTGCCAGTTTAGTAAAATTGCCATACACCTCGGGCTTTGCCATATCATCTTCCACTTGTCGCTTTTCAGTTTCCAATTTTTGAATAACTTCTTCCGCTTTCTTTAAATCCTGTGCCAGCGATTTCATTCTTTTCTCATTGGCATTTGGCTGATTCGGCTTCTGAACTTTTTCTATTGGCTTGCTCTCGGCCTTTTTTACAGGGGCGGGTTGCGCAATGCCTGCGGCTTCATTTTTCTTCTTCCAGTATTCATATTCTTCGTATGTGCCCGGATACTCTTTTATCAGGTTGTCGTCAATGTACCAAATCTTGTTGGCCACCTGGTTCACAAAATGCCGGTTGTGCGACACCACCACAAAGCTCCCTTGATATTGTTGAAGTGCCTGGATCAAAATGTTTTCAGAAATAAAATCCAAGTGGTTGGTGGGTTCATCCAATAAAAGAAAATTTGCTTCTGAGATCAGCGTCTTGGCAAGGGCCACGCGCGATTTTTCGCCTCCCGACAATACTTTTATTTTTTTAAACACGTCTTCATCAGAAAAAAGAAAACAGCCCAACACGTTTCTTAGCTCCTGTTCTGTTTTGCCACTGCCGGCCTGCTTTAGTTCGTCCAACATTTCGCTGTCAACGTGCAACGATTCAAGTTGGTGCTGTGCATAAAATCCATAGATCACGTTGTAACCGATTATTCGCTCCCCGTCAACCGGTTCGGTGTTGGCAATTATGCGCAACAAGGTTGACTTGCCTTTTCCATTGGCTCCTATCAACGCAATTTTATCGCCCCGCTCAATGATGGCACTGGCATGTTTCAAAATCACCTGGCTTCCATAAGATTTAGAAATGTCTCTGAGGGTGACCACGTGCCTGCCCGAAGGTTGTTTAAAAGTGAACCGGAAATTGACAGCAGCATTGTCGCTCACTACTTCATCAACCAAATCCATTCTTTCCAATGCTTTGATGCGCGATTGCACTTGCTTCGATTTGGTGGCCTTGGCACGAAACCGCTCGATGAAGCGCTCCGTCTGGCGTATTTTTGATTGCTGGTTATCGAAAGCACCTTGTTGAATTTCTTCACGCATGTCTTTCTCTTTCAGATAGTATGAATAATTCCCTTCGTAGGTCACCAGTTCTGAGTTGGTGACTTCCACGGTTTTGGAAATCACGTTGTTCAAAAAAGTGCGGTCGTGCGATACTACCACCACGGCACCATCATAGTTGCGCAAATAGTTCTCTACCCACTCAATAGAAGGCAAGTCCAGGTGGTTGGTGGGTTCGTCCAGCATAAGGCACGAAGGTTTTTCCAAGAGCAGTTTGGCCAGCATCACGCGCATGCGCCAGCCTCCTGAAAATTCGCGCAAGGGCCGGTGCAAATCTTTGGTGGCAAAGCCAATGCCTTCCAACACTTCTTCGGCTTTGGCCTGCATGACGTAGCCATCTAAGTGTTCAAATTTCTCTTGTTGTTTGGTGAGCTTGTCCACCAGATCATCGGAGTATTCTGTTTCAAGTTGATGCAGGATTTTTTCAATCTGCCGTTGTGTGTCCACGGCTTCTTTAAATGCTTCCATGGCCACTGTGAGGATGGCATCGTCCGATTGATAGGAGAGGAGGTCTTGGTTTAAAAACCCGATGGTGCAATCTTTGGATTTGCTTATGGAGCCTTTGTCAATGTTGAGGTCTCCGTTGATTATTTTGAGCAAGGTAGATTTGCCGCGGCCATTGAGCCCGATCAGGCCAATTTTATCGTTGGGCTTTATAAACATGGACGCGTCTTCGAGAAGAGCGCGGCCACCGATGTAGTAGGAGATGTTTGAAACAGAAATCATGGTTGTAAAAATCACGGCAAAGGTAATTCTAAAAATGGGTAGGCCAATGAAATTTCAAGTTAAGGCGCCTTTTTGAAATGCACCCAGGCCAAATGGTTTTGAAATGGGTGGAGTTTGTTGTGTGTGACTAAAGTCCCACTGAATCCCAGCCATCAAAATAGTTTCGCTTTTGATGGTTGGTCTTTCGATATTTGAAGAATTATAAAGGGATACAAATCTAAATTCTAATTTCAAACTCAAACTCAAAAGCAATACCATCCTAACTACTAACTACTAACTCCTATCTTCTAAATTCTGACTTCTGACTTCTGATTTCTGACTTCTAACTTCTAACTCCTAACTCCTAAATTCTGACTTCTGACTTCTGACTTCTGTCTTCTAACTTCTGACTTCTAACTTCTAACTTCTAACTCCCATGACCAAATACCCACTTTCCCTTTCGCTGATTGCGCTGATCCTTTTCTTCAATGGATTGGAAATACCCAACCGGCCTTCGTTAAAAATTTCTGATGCTTGGGTGCCGGCCATCACAAAGGCGAGTGCCGAACTTCCATTTAGTTCGATCAAGTTGCCACAAGGTTTTTCCATAAGTGTTTATGCCGAAGTGGACAATGCGCGCTCGATGGCGATATCGCCCAGCGGCACAATTTATATTGGCAACCGCAATGAAGATAAAGTGTATGCCGTGAAAGATACGGATGGAGATTTTAAGGCCGACAAGAGATGGGTGATTGCTTCGGGGCTTAATATGCCCAATGGCGTTGCTTTTAAAGATGGCAACTTATACGTGGCCGAGGTAAGCCGGATACTTAAGTTTTCGAATATTGAAAGCAAGTTGGATGCGCCCGGAAAACCAGAAGTTGTTTATGACAAATTTCCAAAGGAGACCCATCACGGTTGGAAGTACATTGCTTTTGGCCCTGATGGTAAATTGTATGTGCCGGTGGGTGCGCCATGCAATATCTGCGAATCGAAGGACCCGATTTACGCGAGCATCCAGCGCATGAATGCGGATGGAACAGGGCTGGAATTATTTGCGATCGGTGTAAGGAACACGGTAGGCTTCACGTGGCATCCTGAAACAAAAGATTTATGGTTTACCGACAATGGCCGCGATATGCTGGGCGATGACATGCCTCCATGCGAACTGAACTCTGCTTCGGCAAAGGGAATGCACTTCGGCTATCCGTATTGTCATGGAGGCACCATCAAAGACCCTGACTTTGGAAGCAAAAAACCTTGCGTTGACTTTGTAAAGCCCGCTCAAAACCTGGGTGCGCACGTGGCACCACTTGGTTTGAAATTTAATACGGGCAGCATGTTTCCATCGGAATATAAAAATCAGATTATTGTGGCAGAGCATGGATCGTGGAACCGCTCCAAAAAAAGTGGACATAAACTAAGTCTTGTAAAAATGGATAAAGGTAAGGTGATAGGTTATCAATCTTTCGCTACAGGCTGGCTAAATGATGAAACACAAAAAGTATGGGGCCGCCCCGTGGACGTTTTGTTTTTACCCGATGGCTCCATGTTGGTATCGGACGACCATGCCGGGGTTATTTATCGGATTTTGTATAAAGGGTGAGGGCAATAAGTGTTGAAACAAATTAAGTGGGTTCTTTAAAATTGACAGGGGCAATCTGTAGATGACAAAATCCTGAACAAATTGTCAATTGCTTTTTATCAATTGTAAACTTCATGAAGACCGCAACCAGCTAAAATTCATTGGCCACCTGCTCCACCTTTTTGTTTTTGTCCTGGTGCATCATCCGCAGCATGGGGCCTGATTTATATTTGAGGTGTATTTTTTTGCCGTCACCTTTAAATATCAAGCTAAGTTTTTCACCCTTCCAATAATAGGCATCAAGGCGCACACTAAAGGCAGCTTCGCCATACGACTTTTCCAGGCCTTGCATTACCCGTGGGTCTTTTGGAAGCACCACATTGATTTCGTAGATAAGCCCTTTGTAGGTTTTAAGTTCTACTTTTTTCACGGCCACTTCACCAACTGATTTGTAATCCACATGATTGGTTTGGTAAATTTTGCCCGGAAATATTTTTAGCTCTATAATATCTTTTTTAAAGACAGCATCTTTTACGCTATCTATGGGGCTTCCGAGCCGGATGCTTTTAAAACCATTTCTGTCATCAAGCTCCGTGGTGTTCTGTGCGCACAAGCAAGAAGTGATTAGTAGTAACAACGAGCTAATGATAAATGATTTCATTGCAGTTTGGGTTCGTTGAACTGAACGGGTATGCGCACCTGCACGGAATCCCACGCCAGGATGATTTCGGCCTTGTCGTTTTTTTGTTCGATCATAATAGAGAAGGGCTCATACACGGCCCCTTGCATAAGTTGGCTTGGTACTTTAAAACGGAGCACATCCATTTTAGGATTGTAATTGTATGATCCCCATAAGCCCAGGTCGCTGTTGATGATGATCGTCCACGCATCCTTTTCAGGAATGGTGAATATAGAATAGGTGCCTGCCTTGAGCAGAACATTATTGAGAAGTATGTCCTTCGTCACAGTTATTTCTGTTGCCTCGTTGGCACCGGTGCGCCACACCTGGCCGTAGGGAACGAGGCTTCCAAATATTGGTCGCTCTTTTTTATGTGGTTGGCTGAATATTATTTTAAGATAGGTATCCTTGTACCGGGCACTGGCAATGGCCAACGGACTGGGCCGGGTTTTGATTGCTTCCTGTGCCTTGGCGAACAATGGGCAAAATAAAAAGAGGAGTAAACTAAATTGAAAACGGTGCACGACCCTTTTGAACCATTGATAGCTCTCGGCAAGGGATAGAAGTGGAAAGCCCGAAGTGCGTTGGACTTGCGTGTCGGACGGACTTGGAACGGATAGCCCGGTGGCCCCGAAACTTCGGGGCCATGCCGTTAAAAAAAATTTTTTTTCAAAACTGTGGCACACCCCCATAAAACCTGTTGACATCAAATCCATTTTTGCCTGCGAATATAGTATTTTGGATCAAACCCTGACAATGCCAATGTTTACTGGTCACTACTGTTCTACAAATTTTTTGGCGGCATGGCCCCGAAGTTTCGGGGCCACCAGGCTTCCACTTCAAGCCCATGCGAGGCGCGTGGGGCTTTCCGCTACTATCCTTTGCCGGGTGCGAGGCATTCCATAAAGCAAAACTCATCAGCGAAACAGCAATTATTTCATGGCCCCTTTGTAATTCAAGTTCAATCCTTATTTTTACTCCATGACCCGACCTGCCTTTGATGACATCTATATGGAGTTGGCTGTGAACTTGGCCAAGCGATCACATTGCATCAAACGCCACGTGGGTGCGGTGCTCACAAAAGACACTCGTATTATTTCCATTGGCTACAATGGCCCGCCATCGGGCACGCACAACTGCGATGAGGAATGGCCTGATGCAGGTTGCCCCCGCGATTCCAAAGGCGGATGCTCACTGGCCATCCATGCGGAGCAAAATGCAATCTTGTATGCCGTAAAAAACAAAACCGCTGTGGAGGGAGCCACACTCTACGTTACCCTTTCGCCTTGCCTTGCGTGCTCACGCATTATATTTAGCATGGGCATTGACCGGGTTATCTATTTTAATTCGTATGCTGAGTATAAAGGCTTGGCCTCCGATGAGGGCGTTGACTTCTTAAATAAATTTGGGGTCAATTGCCAGCGTTATGTGGGCGAACTTGCCAACGTTACCCACATGATATAAAAAAAGGCCAGATTGCTCTAGCCTTTTTTTTGTAGGATATATTTACGTTTATCAACCCAACACCTCTTCAATAGTGCTTATCAAAGCCGCGGTGATTCCCTTTGTCTTTTTTGCGTGTGCTTCCTTCAGCACAGTTAAAGCTCTACTTACCGATTCTACAAGGCCCGTGGCATTACGGTCGTAGCGGTAGCTTCCAATGCACCACTCCAGATCGGCTTGCATCGGATGTTCAATATCCAACGATTTAAGTTTTGCCAGAATGTCTTCGGTTACTTTCTCAATATTTGCAGAAGAAGTCTTTGCTTTAGGTTTGGCCACGCTCTTTTTTGCGGGGGCCGATACTTTTTTAACAGGTGCTTTTGCCATGGTTATTCAATTTTGGTATGGCCTCAAAGTTACGGGGTATAACCTTTGGTAAACAAATCATTTGGGAAGTAAATTACCGCAACCGTATGTGCAATAAAATGAATTTCAATTGGTTGCGCTGGATTTTCACCAACTTATTTCTCCTCTATTTGTCGTGTCAGCTTAAAATTTTCATACCGAAAAACCCCTTCAAGGGTTTATACCAATTAGATAAATGACAATCCAATAGGGTAAACCCTTGAAGGGTTATGCGACTCTTGATGTTTGACGCTCACCTTCATGATTTTTTTTAGTGGGAGCGATGTGCGCGGCAGCAGCTGACCAAGTTACATGGTTCAAAGCGACAGCATGGTGATGAGTAGGTGATGAAATCTAAAAAATACTTCAAGCACAAATCTTCTTTGTGCCAAATTTATCGTGCGATGGTAAAATAAAATCCTGGCAAGGTTGCCCGTCACAGAAAGTGATATCAAAAAAAAAGAGAAGTGATCCTGGATCACTTCTCTTTGCTAAAGCATCAAGATATACTTGATTACTTCTTCTTCTTAGCAGCCTTCTTTGCTTTCTTGGCTGCTTTTTTAGCGGGTTTTTTTGCCATAACGTTTTAATGTTTTTAGTTAAAACTGTACGAAAGGTATAATAAAATATTAATCCGCAAAAATATTTTCAAGATATTTTTCAATGCTGAGAAAAATTCGAGCGAGCATTTTTTTTATTTTCATCATAACTGAACACTCTTTCATCTCAAATAATATTTACTTCAGGTGTCAACGTGATGTTGAATTTTTCTTTCACCGATAAAATAATTTGCATCGCGAGTTGAAAAATTTCTTCACCATTTCCGTTTCCATAATTCACAATCACCAATGCTTGATGTACATGAACACCAACATGATTTATTTTTTTTCCTTTCCATCCACACTGTTCGATGAGCCAACCAGCAGGCACTTTAACATTCTGATTTACAGAATGATAACCGGGTATATTCAAATACTCTTTTTGTAACGATTGATAGTGTTGTAAGTGGATGGAAGGATTTTTAAAGAAGCTTCCCGCGTTGCCGAGTTGTGTTGGATCAGGTAATTTGCTCTTGCGGATATGTATCACTGCATCACTGATTGTTTTCACAGTTGGTTCACTGATGTTCATCTCATTCAATGTGTCTTTGATAGCACCATAGCTTGTGTTGAAGAGATGATTTTTCTTGGTCAGACTTAAAGTAACACTTGAAATAAAAATTTTTTCTTTGAGTTGATGTTTGAAGATACTTTCACGGTAACCGAAGGAACATTCTTGGTTTTGATAGATAATCTCTTCACCGGTTTGCCGATCAATTCCTGTAACATTCTCTACCACTTCTTTTATCTCAACACCATACGCTCCGATGTTTTGAATAGGTGCCGCACCGACTGTGCCGGGTATGAGCGAAAGATTTTCGATGCCGCCCCATTGGTGATTTACACAATGCACCACCAGTTGATGCCAGTTTTCCCCTGACATTGCTTTTATGATCACACGTTCATCATCTTCGTCAACAATGTTTATTCCTTGCAAGTCCACTTTAACCACAAGTCCGTCAAAATCTTTTGTGAACAGCATATTGCTTCCACTCCCAAGTATCAACACCTTTTCATTCTTGTATAAATCAGTTTCAAGCAGCGATCTGACCTGATCCTCATGAGTGATTTTACAGAAGTACCTGGCGATTGCCTCCACGCCAAAGGTGTTGTAGGTTTTAAGGCTTATGTTTTTGCTGATGTTGTCCATATCAATTCAATAACAAGGAATGAAAAACAGCCGAAATAATAAAATGACGGACAAAATGATTGGCCCGAAACTTTGTAACCACTAAGTTGCTTTTGCGCCCCAATGGGAATAATTTCAAAGTTCAATTAAACACTGGAGTTACGCAATGAAGTTGAAAGCAGTTTTGAACCAAGGCGTCAGGACCGCTCTAAGTGGTCAGACGCCTAACTCTGCGTAAGTCCATTTAATATTGACTATATGAAGGTTATTGAATGTCCGCGCGATGCCATGCAGGGCCTTACCAACTTTATCGCCACTAAGCGGAAAGTGGAGTACATCAATCAATTGTTGAAAGTTGGTTTTGATACTATTGATTTTGGGAGCTTCGTTTCCCCCAAAGCTATCCCTCAATTGAAGGACACGGCCGATGTGCTCGATCAATTGGAACTATCAAGCACAAAATCAAAGCTCCTTGCCATTGTGGCCAATGCGCGTGGAGGCGAAGATGCTTGCAAGTATAAGGATATCTCATATCTGGGTTTCCCTTTATCCATATCAGAAACATTTCAGCAGCGCAACACCAATAAGTCGATAGCCGAGGCATTGGATGTGGTGAACGAACTACAAGACTTATGTGCTAAGCATGGCAAAAAGCAAGTCGTGTATCTCAGCATGGGGTTTGGCAATCCGTATGGCGATGTGTATGATGTGAGCGTGGTGGAAAATTTTGCCGACATACTTTCCACACTGGGAGTTGAAATCATTTCGCTGGCCGATACCATCGGTGTTTCGCAGCCAGAGCAGATCACTTATTTGTTTAAATCCTTGACAAGCCGTTTTCCCAAGATTGAGTTTGGCGCGCACCTGCATTCTCATCCTTCCACCAGCATTGAAAAAATTGAAGCGGCTTACCAGGCAGGGTGCCAGCGATTTGATGGGGCCATAAAAGGTTTTGGTGGCTGCCCCATGGCAAAGGACGATTTGGTTGGGAACATGGCCACGGAAACGATTTTATCTTTTCTGGATTCCAAGAACGATTCACCACCGATCAATAGAAATGAATTTCTCATTGCCTTTCAAATGGCCGAACGGGTTTTTAGCAATCTCAAATCTCAAATCTCAAATCTCTAATCTCTAAT
Organism: Cyclobacteriaceae bacterium; assembly: GCA_043751075.1. Classification (GTDB taxonomy): domain Bacteria; phylum Bacteroidota; class Bacteroidia; order Cytophagales; family Cyclobacteriaceae; genus ELB16-189. Next base: position 24,694 of record JAYVAI010000079.1, read on the forward strand.
CTCTAATCTACCTAAGCACAAACATTTTTCCCGGAAGGGCCTTCACTATATTTTTAAATTCAAGGGTGAGCAGCAGCGAAGCCAGTTTGCTTGGGTTCATGGCCGCGCGTATGGTGAGCTCGTCCACCATCATTGGGCCTTTCTTATCTTTTAAAATCTGAATCACGGTTTGTTCATCGGGTTCGAAGGAAGATATATCCATTTCAGGAGTTGTGCTTTTCGCATCCGATGACCAGTTCATGATGTACTCAAGGTCTTTCACAGAATCAAAAAGATTGGCGCGATTGGTTTTTATCAACTTGTTGCACCCTTCCGAATAAGAGTGGCCAATATTTCCGGGCACGGCAAACACATCTTTGTTATAACTGTTGGCAATGTTGGCGGTAATCAGCGCTCCACCTTTTTCGGCAGCCTCTACAATGATCAAAGCATCGCACAAGCCGGCAATGATGCGGTTGCGTGCCGGAAAATTATGCGCGTCTGGTTTTGTGCCGAAGCGGTTCTCGGTAAGCAGGCCGCCCTGGTTTATCATTTTGCGGGCCGTGTCTTTGTGTGCAGCAGGATACATCACATCCATGCCGCTGCCCATGATTCCCAGGGTGCACAATCCATGTTTGAGTGCTTGCTTGTGGGCGCAAATATCAATTCCGTAAGCAAGCCCGCTTACGATCACCGGCTGATGCGGCACCAGATCGCGGCAAATTTTATCAACCATTTCTCTTCCATAGTCGGTGGCTTGGCGTGTGCCCACAATGCCCACCGTTTTTATAGGATTTAAACTTTGATTGCCTTTGTAGTAAATGAGAGAAGGAGAATCTTCTATGGACTTCAAGCGCTGCGGATATTTTTTGTCGGTGAAGAAGAGGATTTCGGTTTCTTCTTTCTCGGCTTTTCTAAATTCGCGCTCGGCATCTTGAAATGATTGACCATTTTTTATTGCTGCGGCAGAGACTTCGCCCACGCCTGGAATTTTTAAGAGTTTTCCTTTTGGAGTTTTAAAAACCTGCTCGGCCGAGCCGCAATAGCTGACTAGCTGCTTGACTAAAAAATCGCCAATGCCAGGAATAAAGTGCAACGAAAGGAAGGAGAGACGTTCCTGATCCATGGAACTGTTTTAAATGTAAGGGGTCAGAGCTTTTCCCTTACCTGAACTAAAAACTGGCGCACCTTTTTCAGCGAGTCAAGCAAATCAATTTTGTCGCGCACGGTTTGCGAATCATTTTTGATCATTTCCTTAGCTCCCGAAAGGGTAAAACCTTTTTCCTTTACCAAATGATAGATGATGCGCACATGTTGAATGTCTTCCTTAGTAAACTGACGGTTGCCTTTTCTGTTTTTCTTGGGTTGGATGAGATCGAATTCAGATTCCCAGAAACGGATGAGTGAAGGAGCTACATTAAACATCTCGGATACCTCACCGATTGAATAATATATTTTCTCAATTTCTTTTTCTTTATACGCCATGAGGGAGTGGTGCCTGGGGTAGTTCGTGTTTTATTCCGAACGCATCGCAAAGTAATAATTCTTTGTGCCTGAAACAACGTGGACATTTTTTTTTATTGACAACCTATCCACATCAGTTTGTGGATTTCTTCACCCATCCGTTTTCACTTATTTTGACGGGGCTATCGGGAAAATCCTGCTTGGTCAATTCCTCAATGCGTTTTAAAACTTTATTCTCTGAATCAATTTTTACCGGTGAGCGTGGTGTTTGAAAAGTAGAAGTAATATGTGCCTTCAAAAAACTCCCTGTTGAATTTGTATATACCTTAATAATAGGAGCCCAGCCATTGATGCCGGCCACGTTGATTCCTCCATAGGTGCAAAAATTACCCATGCTATAGGTGATGAAGCGGTTTTTATAAATTTCAATGGCGCGCGTTACATGGGGCCCATGCCCGAACAGTATATCGGCCCCTTCATCAACCATTGCGTGGGCGAACGCGTAAACATTGCCACGTATCTCTCCATAAAAAATTTCATTTTTGCGCGGCACATGTTGATGTTGCGGCCCTTCGGCCCCACCATGAAATGAAACAATGACGATGTCGGCAAGGGAATTCAACAGAGAAACAATTTTGCGGGCGGCTTGAATATCATTGAGGCTTAGGCAGCCACTGTTGGGGGCAAATGCAGTGAACCCATATCGAACACCATCTTTTTCAAAAACGGTATATGGGTTTGTGGTCAGGCCTGCATAGCGGATGCCAGCGCCTTCCAGTGCGTTGATGCTGCTCTTCCTTCCGATAGCACCAAAATCGCCCGCATGATTATTGGCCAAACTCATCAGATCAAAACCAGCGTTCACAAGATTCTGCACATACCGCTCGGGGCTTCTGAATGTATAACACACGCTGGGGTTTTTGCAGGTCTTTGCTGTGCCGCCCTCATCGAGCAACACGCCTTCCAAGTTTCCAAAAGTAATGTCGGCATTGGATAAGATGGGCTCCACTTCTTTCATCAGATTGAGGCCATCATTGGGAGGAAGGTCATGAGTTGGGTAATTGCTGCCCATCATAATATCGCCAACGCCAATAATGGTGATGGTGTCTTTCTTTTGGGCTTTTAAGTTAAAACACAAGAGCGCACTCAGCGTAATAATGTATAGTGGATTTGTTTTTTTTAGGATCATTGCATTTGTAAGGACACAAAGAAAAGGAATAAGAAAGCGATCGAAAAAATTGCTCTTCAAGGATTTTATGAATGTTTTATGTTTTTTCAAATTCTCTAATGGAACAATTTCAGATTTTTTCTGTCCGCCCCAATAGGTTCTCCGATTAGGTTGGAAATATTCACCACTGCGCCATGCTCTATGAATACTTCATAAAATCTTGGATAGTTGTCGCCCCAATAAACCATTGCACATGCCATCGGTGCGCCCTTACCTGTGTCCTTCCCGTTCTCCAAGAAACGGAGGCGAGTATCATAAAGAAAGCATATTGCTTTGGCTTTAGTGAAAACATACTTTTTCCAATGAGCCGTATTGGCAGCAATAGGTACAAGCGCTAAAACCTCGGAACCAAACTCAATATTGGCGTGAGCACATTTTGCTAACCAATTTTTTATAGTCGTCCCCATTACTTTATCAATACCGTATGGCGGGTTTACATAGATGGTCGGGTAGTTCCAACTTTCCTTTAAACCATCTTGTTTGGGTAATCTAAATTCAACTCTTGCTTGAACTATCGAATATTGATTGGAACAAGGGTCTAAATCAATATGGCCTCCCAATACTTCCTTGACCGCCTTTGCATACTTGTGAGGAGTGCCCCAACTTTGGCTTAAAGTATTGATATTTCTCCCTGCGCTCATTTCAGTATTTTTGTCCAGTCCTTATTTTTTAATTCCTTCAATTCAGCCTTGAGTATTGAAAGTCTCTTCTTCTTAGGTGAAATAATATTAAACCAACTCTCAACAGCGCTTAAGTTTGTGTCGAAATAGGCAAGCAGAATTCTGTCTGCTTCAAGGTTCATTTGAACTTTAGTGAATTGATTTTTCCTTTTTCCTTCGGTATAGCTTGAAAGAAAAATTTCTCTGATTAATTTCTGTTCCTGTTTTGGATTGAATAAGAGGTGGTCTATGAATTCTGAAAGTCCCTTGTCGGTTAAGAAAAGTAGCCAGTCATAAGATTGAGCTAAGACTTTCAGTTCCTTATTTGGATTCTCGGAGGTAAACCAGTTGCCGTGATTGCTCACTACACCCACTGTTAAAATAAACCGTCTTAGTAATTCCTTGTCGTTGGAGTAGATTACTTCCTCCATTAAATCAACAAACGGTTTAATCACATATGAACCGTTGCTTTTATATATGATGCCATGAAGTTCTCCTTTTTCTGTCCTAATTTTTTGGAGTGAAGAAGCAGCCCTTGCAACATAAGCACCTTGCTTTGCTTTTTCAATAGTCTGAGGTCCTTTGCTCATTCCTTCCTCGACACCAACACGCTTACATTCAAAAATTGCGTAGGGCTTTCTACTTTGTTCGTAAATATTTAACTCTAATTTAGTTCCCCGGTCAGACTTGATACTTGTAAGTAAAAATGAATTGTCTGATGTTGCTATTGTGCATGCATTTCTTAAGATTCCATTTCTTAAAAGATGATTTGATTTTCTTTTAAGTCTTGATAAATCAAAGTCAGTTGATTCAAGGGCTTTAAGTATTATGTTGGCAGTTATTGATTTGTCCGATTTGTCAATAGTTATTGTTTGGCTACGGATAATTGGATGTAATGAATACTCTACATTATGTGTAATGTCCGGATTGCCGTATTCTTCCAGTCCCCTTTCTATTGAAATCTGATTGTTAAGCCCCCAAGTTTTTAATAGATAGTAAGTAATAATCTCCACTAACGTTCCTAATGCTCGGCCAGCGGCTTTTTTTGGGTCTTTTGTATGTTTGAAAACCTCGTCTGCTAGTACTTTCTGTAGTTTGTCAACCGATTCGTATCCCATATTTCTAGTTTCCAAAGATAGTTTTTTTTGGTCAAGTAGCGGGAGAATGGTTGTGTCAAGAAAATGTAACCCGGAATTAATCCAGCGAAGTTACCGAGCGGCTGCCAAGCTCAATCAGCTTTTCGTATTCGTTGTTTTTAAGATCGCGCTGAAAGAAGTTGATGGGATTGATATACGTTCCTTGATAGAGAACTTCATAGTGGAGGTGAGCGGAAACCGAGAGCCCCGTATCGCCAACATAACCGATCACCTGGCCACGCTTCACTTTTTCGCCTTTCTTAACAATGAAGTGCGTAAGGTGGCCATAGCGGGTTTCAAATCCATACCCATGATGAACAAAAACCATATTGCCCAGCGAATTGGAATATTGAGCAACACCCACTGTGCCATCGCCCGTTGAGTAAACCGGTGCACCCTGTGGAGCCGTAAAATCCAACCCATTGTGCGGCCGCACATATCCCAACAGGGGATGCAAACGCAAACCAAATATGGTATGCAAATGTTTGAGGTCTTTGTTGCTCACTGGCTGAATGGCCGGACGCGATGCCCACATTTTTTCTTTGCGTTCCAATTCTTCCTTTAGCTGCTTCATGGACTGCTCTTCAATGTCCAATCTGTTTTTTATTTTCCCTGCTTGCTCATATCCTGTTTTGATAAGCGGATATAAAATGAAAGCGCTTTCTTTTTCGCGACCACCCACACCGGCTTCGCGTTGCGTAATGTCAAGTGGCTCCAGGTCGAGGATCACCCGATAGTTTTGGTCGTCATTTTGTTCCAGCTTGCTCAACTGCTGCGAGGTGCGGTCTAATTGTGCAAAGAGTATTTGCCATTCGGTCTTTAGTTTTATGTTTTCTTCCGCCTGCAAGGTTTCATCCAAATCGGAAAAATTATAATTATAGTAAACCACACCGGCAAGCCCAATGATAAAAGCAACTCCCAAAAAAGAAAGTAATTTGTTGCCCGCTGCCTTTGGCGATACGATGATGGGTTCGTACTTGCACGTAGCGGGGTTATATGTGTATCTCACATTGGCCATCAGTCAAGTGATTGGTTTTGTGTTTTACTTTTAATTGCCACTTGCTGATACTGCTTGGCATCCAGCCCTTCGGCAAAAAACTTAATGGGATCTATGTTCACTCCGTTCTTGATCACTTCATAGTGAAGGTGCGGTGCAATAGAGCCGCCACTGCTGCCCACGGTGCCCAGCGGCTGCCCCTTTTTTATTTTTTGGCCGAACTTAATTGTAATTTCTTCCAGGTGACTATAGCGTGTAACAATTCCACCGCCATGATCTATCTCTATATAATTTCCATAACCGGCCAGCAGGTCGCTATGCTTAATATTGATTACCAGCCCATGACCGGCCGCCAAAACTTTCGAACCGCGCGCGGAAGAAATATCAATCCCATCATGGTGGTATTGTCCTTTATGAAATGGGTTGATGCGGATGCCGAAACCGGAAACTAATTTTTTTAATTCAAAATTTTCAACCGGCACAACGGAAGGTGCCGAGAAAAGAGAGGAAAGGTCCTCCTTCTTCACACTTGCTTTATCATGAAAAAAACCATTGGTATTTTTTGCCGAATGGTAGATATCGCCAAGCCTTGAGTTCAATGCTATTAATTGGCCATCGAAATTTTCTTTTTCAGCCAACAGTATTTCTTCCCTGTTTAAATAAGATTGCTTTGTTTCTGTGGAGCCCGTGGTCTCAAAAATCTTTTCGTACAAATCAATATCTTGTTTTTTTAATTCCTCCAACTGATTGTTGGATTGCCAAAGTTGACCTGCCAGAACTACTTTGTGATGTGCAAGTGCATTATTTTCTGCGCGGAGTTTTTTCTCTGAAGGGGTCTCGATAATAAAGTTTTGCAGCAGCAGCAGCCCAACGAAAAACAAAGCACCAAAGGTGAGGTAACTGAAAACGATGATCAGCACATGGAAGAATGAAATCTTCACGCGCTCATAGCGTAGGTTTTCGGGGTTATATCGAAATTTGGTAAGTGGCATTAGTTCAAATTCATTCTTGTCAAAGCCCGACCTGAATATCCCAACCTCCAAATTTTATTGATTACTTTTATAATGAACACAATGGGGTTAATTTTGTGGTTTACAAGGGGTTTGAACCCATAAATATATAGAAAACTAAATCGAAATAAGTTAAAATGGCTTTAGAAGTAATGGATTCCGGCACAATCAGGCGCAAATTCCTCGAATTTTTTGAAAGTAAAGGCCATAAGATCGTGCCTTCTGCTCCGTTGGTACTTAAAAATGATCCTTCGTTGCTCTTCACCAATTCGGGCATGGTGCAGTTCAAAGATCATTTTTTGGGAAACTCTTTGCCTAAAAGCAAGCGCATTGCCGACACACAAAAATGCCTTCGCGTAAGTGGCAAGCACAACGACCTTGAAGATGTAGGGCTCGACACCTATCACCACACCATGTTTGAGATGCTCGGCAACTGGAGCTTTGGCGATTATTTTAAGAAGGAAGCAATTGCCTGGGCGTGGGAGTTGCTCACAGAAGTTTATAAACTTCCCAAAGACAGATTGTATGTAACTGTTTTTGGTGGAGATAAAGGGGATGACCTTCCGGTGGATGAAGAGGCAAAAAATTTGTGGAAGCAGTTTGTAAGTGAGGACCGCATTCTGCATGGAAATAAAAAAGATAATTTTTGGGAGATGGGTGAGCAGGGCCCGTGCGGTCCGTGTTCGGAAATACATATAGATATAAGGTCAGCCGATGAAGTGAATAAAAATCCTGGCCGCGAGTTGGTGAACAGCGACCATCCTCAGGTGGTGGAAATTTGGAACTTAGTGTTTATTCAATTCAACCGCCTTGCGTCCGGTGCATTGGAACCATTGCCCGACAAACATGTGGACACAGGCATGGGCTTCGAGCGCTTGTGCATGGCCATACAGGGAAAGACATCGAATTATGATACCGATGTTTTTACTCCACTCATAAATTTTATTGCGAAAGAAGCAGGTGTTATTTATGTCCAAAATCTCAAGGGTGAGCCCTCCCCCTCTCTTTTGGAGAGGGGGCAGGGGGGTGAGGTCCAAGTCGCCATCCGCGTAATAGCCGACCACATCCGCGCAGTTTCATTTGCTATTGCTGATGGTCAACTTCCATCCAACACAGGAGCGGGCTATGTGATACGCAGAATTTTGAGACGGGCCGTTCGCTATGGATTTTCTTATCTGAATTTCAAAGAACCCTTCATGTATAAGTTGGTTCCGATTTTGGCCAATCAACTCAAAGAAGTATTTCCTGAACTGCACCAGCAATTGGATTATGTAAGTAGAGTGGTGCATGAAGAAGAGATTTCTTTTTTGAGAACGTTGGAAAAAGGTATTGATAGAATCAATCAATTTTTGGGCGATGTTCAAGATTTAGCTTTATCAAAAAGTTTGGAAGACATGGCTGATATTATTGAAACAAGAGAGAGTAAAATTATACCAGGTCATCTTGCCTTTGAACTATATGATACATTCGGTTTTCCTTTTGATCTCACCTCGTTGATAGCCCGCGAGCGAGGTTTCTCAGTTGATGAAAAGGGTTTCAACGAAGAAATGCAAAAACAAAAATCCCGCTCCAAAGTTGATGCGGCCAAAGAAACAGGTGACTGGGCAATAGTGGCTGACGGAGAAAAGCCTGAATTTATTGGGTACGATGAATTGACATCCACATCAAAAATACTCCGCTACCGAAAAGTAAAGCAAAAAAACAAAGAGTTGTTTCAATTGGTGTTGGATAAAACTCCTTTCTATGCCGAGAGCGGTGGCCAGGTGGGCGACACGGGAACTTTGGAAATTGGCGCAGAGAAAATTTTTGTAGTTGATACAAAAAAGGAAAACGACCTGATCGTTCATTGGGTAGAAAAACTTCCTGCCAACCTTGAAGGCGTGGTGAATGCCAGCGTGGATGTGCAAAAGCGCAAACTCTCCATGAGCAACCACTCGGCCACGCACTTGCTTCACGCTGCTTTGCGCCAGGTGTTGGGCAAGCACGTTGAGCAAAAGGGTTCGTTGGTAAATGAAAAAATCCTCCGCTTCGACTTCTCGCACTTTGCTGCCATGACAGACGATGAGTTGAAAAAGGTGGAAGAGATCGTGAACAAAAAAGTGCGCGACAATATTGAACTTAATGAGCAACGCAATGTGCCCATCGAAAAAGCAAAAGGCTTGGGCGCGATGGCTTTGTTTGGCGAAAAGTATGGCGACTTTGTGCGTGTGATCACCTTCGATCCGAAATTTTCAGTAGAACTTTGCGGAGGAACGCACGTGCCCTTTACGGGGAATATAGGTCTCTTTAAAATTCTATCGGAGAGTTCGGTGGCGGCAGGTGTGCGCAGGATTGAAGCCGTTGCAGCAGATGGTGCCGAGCAATTTGTGAATGATGGATTAGGTTTGCTGAACGAATTAAAATCAATACTTAAAAACCCAAAAGATGTAATTGCTTCCGCCAAAACATTGGTGGACGAGAAGCATGCGCTGGAAAAGAAGTTGGATGAGCTTTATCAGCAACAAGCAAACGTGCTGAAAGATGTGCTATCAGGCAAGGCAACCAAATCGGATGGCCGCACTATTATTATAGATAAAGTAACGGTGCCCAATGCCGACACATTGAAAAACATAGCTTATGCTTTGCGCAATCAGTTTGATGATCTGCTGTTGGTTCTGGCTGCCGATGTGGATGGCAAGCCGCACGTGGCGGTTATGGTTGGTGAAAAATTGGAGGCAACCAAAAAATATCATGCCGGCAACATGGTGAAAGAATTGGCGAAAGAAATTGATGGGGGTGGCGGTGGGCAGCCGTTCTTTGCTACGGCAGGGGGAAAAAAGTTGGATGGATTGGATAATGTATTGGAAAAAGCACTTATTTTGACAAGCTAAAATATTCAATATGAAAAATGAAGGTAGAATTGTTGAACTCCTATCAGAGATGCTTCACAAATTTGATGTTTTGAACGATAAGGTGGAAGGTTTGAATAATAAGGTTGAAGTTTTGAATGGAAGTGTGGACGGATTGAACAAAAGGACCGACTACCAAACAAACGAAATTAAAAGCATGAACAAAAGGCTTGGAAACATGGAGAAGGAAATAGTTAAACTGAATCTGATTTCATCTCAGAATTCAAGGTCATTGATTAAACTTGGTGACAGTAGTGATCGGATCAAGAGATTGGAAAAGGCAGTATTTAAGTAGCCGAGAAACTTTTTCTGATGACCCAAGCCATTCGAAACAAATATACAGTTTACTTGTGCCGTCAGTTCTTCCGTCCTGATGCAAGCAGCCTCTCGTGCAGGTTACAGATTATCGGGAGTTCTTTAGAGCTTCTGTTATGAGTGCGAGATGCGTCAGGTCGGAAGACCTGACGCCACGGGAAGAAATATCATGCCGGCAACATGGTGAAAAATTGGACAAGGAAATTGATGGTGGTGGTGAGCAGCCTTTCTTTGTGTTTTAAAAATTAATACCTCTATTTGTAATATAAATTGATTGATATGACCCAATTGACTATTGAAATAAATGACAATAAGACCCTAAGGCTGATAGAGGATTTGGAATCTTTAAAATTAATTCGGGTTTTAAGGGGCAAAGCAAAAACCAGCAAGAAGAAAATATCTGAACGATTGGCTGGTAGCCTTTCTTCATTAGAAGCAAAAGAATGGAATAAAGAATTGGAAAAAATGAGAGGAGAATGGGAAAGAGATATTTAATAGATTCCAATATAGTTATTGATTTCTCGGCCAATGTTATCCCCCAAAAAGGGCAGCGTGGATCTATTTAATCTTTAATAGATTCATGTCGCTGGCCTTAGATAAATACACAGTAGTCATTGGCCTTGAAGTGCACGCGCAACTTCTTACCAAAAGTAAAATCTATAATTCCGATTCGGCTGAATATGGTGGTGCGCCCAATACGCATGTGAGTGTGATCACGCTGGCGCATCCGGGCACATTGCCTAAGCTCAACAAGAAAGTAGCAGAGTACGCCATGAAGATGGGATTGGCATGCCACTGCGAAATTTCCCGCTACCAGATTTTTGATCGCAAAAATTATTTCTATCCCGATCTGCCCAAAGGATATCAACTTACGCAAGACCGCACCCCTATTTGCAAGGGAGGACGCGTTACCATCACCACCAAAGAAGGTGAAAAAAATATTCCCTTGAACCGCATCCACATCGAGGAAGACGCAGGCAAATCCATTCACCCCGATACAGACACCGATACCTTGGTGGATTTTAACCGGTCGGGAGTGGCGTTGATCGAGATTGTGACGGAACCTGCTTTGCGAAGTTCGGAAGATGCCGGTGCGCTACTGGCTGAGGTGCGCAAATTGGTTCGGTATCTTGAAATCTGTGACGGCAATATGGAAGAAGGGTCGCTCCGTTGCGATGCGAATGTATCGGTGATGCTGAATGGGGCCAGCGAATATGGTAAAAAAGTAGAGATCAAAAACATGAACTCCATCCGCAATGTGCAGCGTGCCATTGATCATGAAGTAGAAAGGCAAATAAACCTACTTGAAAAAGGAGTACCGATAGTATCAGAAACAAGAACCTACGATGCAAACACGGGCGATTCGTATGGCATGCGCACCAAAGAAGAACTGAACGACTATCGCTATTTCCCCGATCCCGATCTTAGTCCTTTGGTAGTTTCGGAAGAATGGTTGGCAGCGATAAAAAAATCAATGCCTGTGTTGCCACGGGAACTGAAACAAAAATTTATTGATGAATATAAATTGCCTGAATACGATGCTCAAGTCCTTACTGATTC
>JAYVAI010000080.1:0-13906 GCA_043751075.1 Cyclobacteriaceae bacterium
AGAAGAAAGGACGATGTAAATTAGTATTGCCCTTTCTGAAATTGACTGATAATTTTTCATCGTGTGGCTGGCATATTTTTTTCATAATATCTGCCAACCCACTATAATAGATTACAATGTTGCTGGGGAATATTTTTTCGAGGCTTCCAAACTTTTTCTCAATGTCTGTTTCTTTTTCTAAAATATCATTTCCAGTATGCACTCTGTAAAGAAGTTTTTCATCTTTCTTCTCAGTGTATATTTCAACCTTTATGTAATCTGTTTTAAATTCACTTGTTGTAGCGGTCTGTTCAATAATTTCTTCTAAGCGTAATTCATATTCAAGTTTAAACCCAAATTTAGATTTCTCTTGAAGATAAGCATCACTAAATATTTGTGCTACGCATTCTAAAATACTTGATTTTCCTGAACCGTTGATACCTATAAGAATTGAAACATCTTTACTGAAATTTATAGTAAAGTCTTTCAACAGCTTATAGTCGTCTATATATACTGAATTGATTTGCATTTTCTATGAATTAAATATTGCTTTTTCAAATTGTTGTCCTGCTTCATTCTTTAGATTAACAGCCTCAAGTTTTGATTTCTCAATTTTGTGAATAAGATTAGAAATGTTTGATGCTATTTCATCCTGTATTTCGATTGGTGGTAATGGGAATTGTAAATTAAAAAAGATATCCTCATTAATTCTTGGCATTCTTGCACCACTTGTTTTATCAGCTATTTGGTCTTGTATGATTTTAGACGATAAAACATTCTTGAAAAATAACTTGTTAATCCCGTTTTCAATGTCAAAGACAAAAAATTCCGATGAACAAATAATATTAGTAAACTCGGTTTGATTTATCCAGTATTTATTTAAGTAAGGTCTAAGCTTGCCATAAACAAAAAAGTCTTTAGGTACTTTAACGGTTTGGCTTTTAATTTCTTTTCCTTTTACAATTGGCATATCTAAAAGTCTTCCCGTTTCCTTTTCAATATGTTCCATTCCGATATATCTGAACTCTTCATTAGGAAATTTAGAGCTATCAACCCGAATACTCTTGTTGTTACTGTCTTTATTAAAGTACTTTATAGCTTCTGAAAAATTTACCAGTTTGTATTTTGATTTTAGAGTTGAGATTTTACCTAATAGAAATAAAGTATCCCAACGATTTGTATCTTCAAAATTCACCAATTGAAGTAAATTGCTTTTTTCGGTATTGACATTAATTTTAACTCCTAATTCGCTTAAAAAATACATTTCGATTTTATTTTCTAAATCTTCTGCTTCCTTTTTTAAGGCTTCTGCCTTGTTTACCTTGTTCAAAAAATTACTTACGATTTATCTTGTTCTTCTAATTTTGGTAATGGGATTTTTTGATTTAAGAACATTTCAATATCCATTCTTTGCCTGTTAGTGGTGCCACTACTGCAACTTTGTGCAAATTTGATAAACACTTTTGTTGTTGTAATCAATAGCAAGAATTGTGGATTAATCTTTTTCGTGTTTACATCAAATAAAGGAAAGTCGTTCGTTACAATAGCATTATCTAATTCATTGGGGATAATTCCGAATGCTCCATTTCTTGCATCAATTTTTGAAATTATAAATTGCCCCGAATTTGCCAAATACTGTTTCTTTGTCCCAATATTTACACCCTTTTCAGTGTCTCTCGGTATAACGCCATTACTATTGATTTTAACTGTTACCCGGTTATATATTTTATCATCTTCAATATTGACAACATTCCGGCTCTTAATTAAAAAGTCTCCAATTCTTGCTAACTGATATTTATTTGAGTAGTTGAATTTTGCATCAAGCAAGCCTTGTACACTCCAGTTCTCTAATAAAACTAGGTCAATATATTTTAAGTATGTATTTGCTATTGCCTGCATTAATACTTTGATTTATTGTAAAAAACTTCAGGTTCAGAAACTACACCATCAACTATTCTCACTCTTCCAATTTCTTCGTCAGCAATTTGGTAGTTGATTTCTTTTATGTAGGTAGTCCATAGCTTATTGTTTTCACGATATGTTTTAAATTCCTTTGCCAATGGTTCTAACTCATTTTCTATTTGTGAACCTGTACTACTAATACCAGCCTTTTCAACCTCAGCAATTGGAATTTGGTAATTGAATTCTTTTTTTATTTGAGCTTTAATTTCAGAAAGTATTGTTTCATCAATTTGCTTTAGTTCAGCTCTAAGTTTCTTTTTTTCTTCATTACTTGGGGCTTCCTTGCCTTTCAATTCAAGTTTTGCAAGAATTGATTTTGTTTTTGGTTCGTATTTTTTATTGATGTCCTTTTCTGCTTTTGCAGAAACCGACTTCCATTTCTTAACTTCTTCTTCCGTAAATTTTTTGAAAAATAACAAACTCGGTTTTACCGTTGCACCGCTAGCAATAAAAACGTCTTGAGGAATTGAAGTTATTAGCAAAATCTTGGCTCGGCTTTCCACAAAATCTCTAATCTTTTGCAAGTTCGTGTTATTTAAAACTCCTTCAGGCAATACTATTCCCATTCGTCCGCCTGGTTTCAATAAATTCAAACAACGTTCAATAAATAACACCTCAGTCAGCGTACTCATACTTCCAGTTTCGTATAAGTCCAATAAAGGCTTATCAATATTATCGTTTACCTGCATTAACGCTTCGTCATAAGCTGGACCATATCTTTTGCGATATTTTTTTATTCTTTCTGTATCAGTGTATTTGTCAGCCTCTGTAATTTTTAAAGATTTATCAACTCTGCTTCCAAATGGTGGATTTGTCAGAATTATATCAAAACGATTTTCAAATATTCCGTTCACATTTAAAAGTCCGTCATTGTGATGCACACCACCGTGACCGTCTCCGTGCATAATCATATTCATTTTTGCAGTTCGGCTCATTCGTGGGTTGGCATCTGTACCAAAAATGCAGTCGTAACTTAATTCTCTAATTCTGCTTTTTGGATTGTTGATGTCTAACTCAGCATTGAGTTTAGAAAACAAGTCGTTTACTGTTTTATCAATGTCTGCCTTATTTTTATCGCTTAGTTTTTCGTATGCAACTGTGTAGTAATCAATTTTAATTTTTTCTTTAGCTAAATGTATTTCGTTTTCAATTTTAGCTCGTACATATTCAAAAGCTTTAATCAAAAAGCCACCACTACCGCAACAAGGGTCGCAAATAATTTCACTTTCTTGTGGGTCTAGCACGTCAACAATAAAATCTACAATTGTTCGAGGTGTAAAAAATTGCCCTAACTCTCCTCTAAATGTTTTGCCAAGGAATTGCTCAAATGCAATTCCTTTCACATCGTCAGATGTTGTTGATAGGTTATAAATTTGCAACTCTTTAACGATTGCTTCAAAACTGTTCTCCCGAACTCGTATTATTTCTGTTTGTTCAAAAAGGTCATCGTCTTTGAAATCCTCTTTTGTTTGTTCAAACAATAACTGATAAAAGTCTTGGCCGTCTTTTGGTTTGTATTTCTCGTAACTTGCTTTATCATTTTTGAAAGCTTCTTTTGAGAAAATTTGATTTTCGGAATTAGTTCTCTCGTATCTGATTTTTATAAAAAGAATTTTGCTGATTTCATCAAAAGCCGCTTCTGGTGAAAGTTTGTCGTTGTTACGAATAATGTTGTGGCATTTGAAAAGAAGTTTTGAAAACTCGTCCCTTGTAAATGCTTTGGTCTGTTTTAGTAACTCGTTTATTTTCTTTTCGTCATTGACAATTTTGGCATCAGGAATATTTATAACTTCTTCGAGTTTCTTCGGAAGTTTTCCTTTTACAACTTTAAATATTCTTGTTTCCTTTAGGTTGGTTGTTACGAAAAAGTCAGCACCAGCCCAAGATGCGTAGTTGTAACCTTGAAAATAATCTTCTTCACGAACTGTAATGTGTTCCGCTTTACATTCTACAACAATTATTGGGCTGTTGTTTTCTCTTTTGTCTTTTATGTTTTTCCAAATTACAATGTCTGCCATTGCTCTGCCTTGTCCACGTTGAGAATTGCTAACTTGAATTTCTTGAGCCATTTGTTCCAGGTCAAAGCCGTAATTATTTACAAGTCTGCAAATATATTCCTGACGAACTTGCTCTTCTGGTTTAAGAACTAACCATTCGTCTTTGCCTTTTAAAGGCACTCTTATTTTGTTGTTCTTGATTTCTACTTTCATAATTACTTTGTAGTTTTTGTTGAGTTAATTAACTCTCTTACATCAACTTTTAAGAGAGTTGCAATTGCTACAAGATTGTCCATTGAAGGTTGAACTTCATTTGTACACCAACGGGAAATAGTCGTTTCGTTTTTGTCTAGCTCCTCAGCAAGCCATTTATTAGTCTTGCCTTGCTCGGCTAAAACAGCTTTTAATCTGTTAATTGCTTTCTTGCTCATATTAATAGGCATTTAGTGCTAATATATCGACTTTTAGTTAGTTTGTTGGTATTTCTATTCAATTGGCCTTCAAGTGGAAAATTGTCCCTGTTTATCCGTAGGGTGTTGAGTAGGCTTCCGAGCAGTTGAGAAAAATTTAGTAGCGTAGAGCTGTCTGTAATATTCGGTTTAGGTAAGATAAAAAGCGGATGGATTAATCAATATTTCGGTGTGCCGTAATGCCGCCCAAGTAACCGATGAAACTGTAAAACAAATCATTCACCCCTTAGGGGCTCAATAGGATTTGTGCGTGCAACCCGGTAAGATTTATAGGCCACGGTAGCCCAGGCAATGGCCAGGCTGATTATTCCTGACCATAAAAACATCCACACTTCAATCTCTGTTTTATAGGAAAAGTTTTGAAGCCACAGAGTGGAAAGATAATACATGACAGGGGTTGCAAAAACAAAAGCAATAACCACCAGCACGACAGACTCCCTGGAAAGCAACCAGAGAATGTGCGTGGCCGAAGCCCCCATCACTTTGCGCAACGCAATTTCTTTGGCGCGCTGCTCGGCCACAAACATAACAATGCCCAACAGGCCCAAACATGAAATGAAAACAGACAGGACAGAAAAGTACTTGAAAATTTTACTGGTACGCTGTTCATTGCGATATAACTTATCGATTTCTTCATTCAGAAAGGTGTAGTCAAAGGGCCTGTCGGGATTGAATTTTTTAAACAAGGCTTCTATATCCTTCACCTGTTCAGTCAAATTTCCTGCACTCAGTTTTACCGATATTTCATAATAGCTTGCCGGATCGATATAAATGATAGCGGGCTCAATATTTTTATGGGCCGATTTAAAATTAAAATCTTTCACCACCCCAATAATGTTTCCCTTTCTGTTTTGTATGGATATGCTTTTGTTTATGGGATCGGGTAAACCCATTTTGCGCACGGCCTCTTGGTTGAGCAACACGGCTGTGGAGTCGGAAGTTATTGCGGCATCAAAATCGCGTCCATCGGCTATCGGAATGGAGAAGGTTTTTACAAAATCATGATCCACGGCCAATTGATAAAATAACAATTCGTGGTTGGGATCCTTTCCCTCCCAACCCACCTCGGCTGTCCATTGGTCGGAAAAAGACAATTTACTGTTGGCGGCCGTTACCTGCTTCACCCCATTTACCTTTAACAACTCACTTTTGAAAGCCGGATATTGTTGCCTTAGTTTTCTGTTGGTAGAAAAGTTGAGCACATTTTCTTTTTCAAACCCCAGGTTTCTGGATTGGATAAAATCCAATTGTTGCTGCACCAGCAGTGTTCCGTTTATAAACGAGATGGTGACCAAAAATTGTAATACTACCAGCCCTCGTCTAAAAAAAATGGGAGCCCTTCCTGATTTTGTAACGCCTTTTAACACAACAACCGGATTGAGTGCCGACAAAAGCAAGGCCGGATAGGAGCCACCCAGCAGTGCACAAAAAATTACGGCTGTAACCAACGGCAATAAAATGGCCGGAGCGAAAATGTCAAAAACAAGTTGCTTGCCGGTGAGATCGTTGAAGGATGGCAGGGCTATCCAGGCGATGACAAGCGCAACCAAAAATGCAAATACACTGTACAACAATGCCTCTGAAAAGAAATGACCAATCAACTGAAGCCTGCTTGCCCCAACTACTTTTCGTACGCCCGCCTCTTTGGCCCGCTTCATGGACCGTGCGGTGGCAAGGCTTGCATAATTGATACTGGCAATGACCAGGATAACCAACGCAATAGCAGAAAAAATAATCACATATTGAATGTTGCCGCGGCCAGGCATGTCGTTGTGGAGGTATGCCGATTTTAAATGAATATTGGTTAAGGGTTGAAGTGCAATTTCTGTGGTTGATTCGGGCACGTGTTTGATTATCGAGTTTCGGATTTTGGCTTCGAACTCCGAGGCGCTTTCCGCAGGATTTAAGGAAAGATAAGTATGATAGGCGTGGCGCATCCACGCATCCGGTTTATCATATCCGGCCGCTTCCAAAAAATCAAACGGGATCACATAGTCAAATTGAAGATGGGTGTTAGCGGGTATATCTTTCATTACCCCGGTCACCTGCAGATCGCGGCCCACCACAATAAAAACTTTGTCAATGGGATCGGTGGTTCCAAAATAAGCAGCGGCCAATTTTTCGCTGATGATAATTTTATCTACACCGGTGCGTATGGCGTGCGCATCGCCTTGCACCATTGGAAATGAGAACATATCAAAAAAGGAAGGGTCTGCCGTTATACCCTTATGATAAAAAGATAGCTCCTTGTGGCGCAACAAAAACTCCACATGTGCCAGGCGGCAGGTTTGATTTACCTCGGCAAAAGTATTTTTAAGATAGGGGGCAAGTGGCCCCGGGGTCAGCGCCAACGGATATAACTCACCTTTTTCATCCAACTGATTTTCCACAACCCTAAAAATATGGTCGGGGTTTTGGTGAAACCGGTCGTAACTCAACTCTTCCATCACCCACAGGTAAATGAGCAGGAAAGCCGTGAAGCCAATGATAAGGCCGGTAAGGTTTATCAATGAATAAACACTGCGCAGTTGGCGCAACACTATTTTAAAATAGTTGAAGTACATGGATTGTTACCTTCTGCTGTGTATGGATGAAAAATGTTTTTAAAGGTAATAGCAGGTAACTTATAAAAAAAGGAGATGTAAGTTTAACTGGATTTATGTGTGTAACAATTTGCGCACTTGAGTTTCAAGATAAATATTTCTGCAAGCAAATCTTTGGTGCGGCTTACAGTGCGGGGAAATTTTAACAACCCAAAAGTTATTACGAAGCGGCTGTCATTGCAAGGATGTCTTCCACAAACTCGCGGGAATTGCTCAAGCGGGGAACTTTGTTTTGGCCGCCTAATTTTCCCCTCTTTTTCATCCAGTTATAGAATGTGCCCTCGGCCACAGAATGGATGGTCGGTGCCACCAAGGCAATGTCCTTTGCCCGCTTGGCATCATAATCTGAGTTTACTTTTCGCAGGGTGTCGTCCAGTGATCGGGTAAATTCCTCCAGGCTGGTTGGGTGCTTTGTAAATTCAATGATCCATTCGTGCCCGCCTCGTTTTCCTTTTTCGAAGTAGATGGGTGCGGCAGTAAAGTTGTCGATCACTGCCCCGGTTTGCTGGCAAGCTTGTGTGATGGCTGTTTCAGCATTTTCTATGATTACTTCTTCGCCAAACGCATTGATAAAATGTTTGGTGCGGCCCGATATTTTTATCCGGTAGGGTGATGTGCTGGTGAATTTCACCGTGTCGCCAATATTATATCGCCACAGGCCTGCATTGGTGGTTATCACCATAGCATAATTTTTTCCAATCTCCACTTCGCCAAGCGGTATCGCATCCGGAAAGTCTTTACCTATTTCTTCCATGGGAATAAATTCGTAAAACACTCCGTAATCCAACATGAGCAAAAGTTCATCGGAACCGATTTGATCCTGAATGCCAAAAAATCCTTCGCTTGCATTGTATGTTTCCCAATACACCATTTTTTCACTGGGGATGATCGACTCAAAAAGTTTGCGATAGGGTTTGAAGGAAACCGCCCCGTGGAAGAACACTTCCAAGTTGGGCCACACGTCCATGATCGAACTCTTCTTCTCCAACTCCATGATATACTGCAGCAGCAGCACCGTCCAGGTGGGCACACCGGCTATTTGGGTCACGTTTACTTTGGCTGTTTCGCGGGCGAGTTTTTCTATTTTATCTTCCCAGTTGTCCATCAATGCTACTTCCAAACTGGGTGTGCGGATGAACTCTGCCCAGGGTGGCAGGTTTTGCATGATCACTGCCGACACATCGCCATAGTGGGATGACGAGGTTGGGTCAAATTCATTGACACGATAACTTCCGGCCACAGCGAGGCCTTTGCCCGAGAAAATTTTTGTGTCGGGGTAGTTGTTGATAAAGATGGAGTAGAGGTCTTTGCCTCCTTTATAATGACACTCTTCGAGGGCTTCGGGAGTTACCGGAATAAATTTGCTGCGGGCATTGGTGGTGCCGCTCGATTTGGCAAACCATTTTGTTTCGGTGGGCCACAGCACATTTTGCTCACCGCGCATGGTCCTGTCTATGTATGGAAACATTTGCTCATAAGTGTGCACGGGCACCCTGCGCTTAAAGTCTTCGTAGTTGATCAGGTCATCAAAGGCATACGTCTGCCCAAAGTCGGTGTAGCGGGCAAAGCCAATCAGTTTTTTGAGCACCTCGTCTTGCACATCGTGCGGGTATTTTTTGAAGAGCTCGATCTGGTGGATCCGCTTTTTAATGACGAAGGAGAGGATGGAATTGAGTATTTGCATAGGGTGCGACCTCAAAAATAGATTGCGTGGCGGCCATAACCAAACTTTTGTGCTTAGTTGGTAAATCCTATGCAAATAAATTGAAGTGTAAAGCACTTGCCCTGTCCTGCTTGCACAGAAAAAAAATAAACTTTGGAGAATTAAAGATTGATGTTACGCAATTCGTGCCCTATTAAACGAGGGCTCTCGCAAAGCTGAGATTTCTTAACGGCTTTGTGAGCAAGATATTGAGTACGAAAATTAATTTGAACCACGGAGGGCACAAAGAAAAACATCACAGAGAGCACAGAGGAAAAAAAATGGCACTCTGTGACCTTCGTGCATACCTTTGTGCTCTTTGGGGTAAAACTTTTAACCACGAAGAGCCACGAAGCTTAGCTAAGAAAAAACAATTGAAATATGATTTTGAGTAACATCAGTAAAAGAATAAGGCAAAAGTTCTTTCTCTGGTTCAGCAGCGAAGAGTGAATACACGCAAAGTCGATTGAGTAAAACTTCCTCTGCGGTGCTTTGCGCCTGCCTTTGCCGGTAGGCAGGCTCTCTGCGTTTTACTGTCTTATTGATTTGAAGGCGTGGCCGAATGCGGTCTTTTCAATTGGAAGTTTTGGCCCAAATACACTTTGCGCACCAACGGATCGTTCGCCAGTTCCTCCGATGAACCGGCTTTAAAAAGTTTTCCCTCCACCATCAGGTAAGCGCGGTCGGTAATGGAAAGGGTTTCGTCCACGTTGTGGTCGGTGATCAGGATGCCAATGTTCTTCATCTTTAACCTCGACACAATGCCTTGTATTTCCTCCACGGCAATGGGATCAACCCCTGCGAAAGGCTCATCCAACAAAACAAATTTTGGATCCACGGCCAGTGCGCGTGCTATTTCGGTCCTCCGCCTTTCTCCACCCGAAAGCACCATGCCCAGGTTTTTGCGCACGTGGGTCAAACTAAATTCTTCCAAAAGTTTTTCCACTTTTTCTTTCCGGTCTTTTTTTGGAATGTCGCGCATCTCCAGTGGGGCCATCAGGTTTTCCTCCACGGTAAGTTTGCGGAACACCGATGCTTCCTGGGCGAGGTAGCCAATGCCGCGCTTCGCTCGCTGGTACATGGGCAAATCCGTAATGTCTTCATCGTCCAAATAAATTTTCCCCTCATTGGGTTTGATCAGGCCCACGATCATATAGAAGCTGGTGGTTTTGCCTGCGCCATTGGGGCCCAGCAAGCCTACAATTTCCCCTTGGTTCACATACACTGAAACCTGGTTTACCACGGTGCGCTTTTTGTATTTTTTGATCAGGTTATCGGCTCTCAGTTTCATTCGCGGTCAAATTTTATATCTTTTATCCTCACTTGAAGGGATGTGATTCCGTTGTATGTGTTTTCTTCTATGGTGAATGCAATGTTGAAAGTTGGTGCCGATAGCAACCGATCGTAATGTTCGATCAGATCGAACCCAACGGCATTGAACAGGGCTTCGTTTCCATGCTGACCGGCAATGAAGCGGATGTGTTTGTCTTTAAATCCACTCAACGAATTTTGTACATACACGTGCTTTGCTTCAAACACAGGCTTTTGGTTGTCGGGGCCAAAGGGTGCCATTTGTTTGAGCACGTTAAAAAACTTGGAAGTGATATTGTCAAACTGAATGGGCAATTCGATCTCGATAATGGGCGTGCGCATTTCTTCTGTGATGGATGAAGAAACAATTTGTTCAAACCGTTCTTGAAACGCTGTTAAGTTTTCTTTGCTAAGCGTGAGGCCGGCCGCATATTTATGGCCTCCATATTTTTCAAGCAGATCGCTGCACCCGCTTATGGCTTTGTACAAATCAAAGTCCTTCACGCTTCGTGCCGAGCCGGTAATCTTATCGTTCGATTCAGTCAATATCACAGTGGGGCGATAGTATTTTTCCACACACCGAGCAGCAACTATGCCAATTACTCCTTTGTGCCAGGTTTCTTTAAAGAGTACTGTGGATTTTGCTGCGAGAAGCGTCTCGCTGCTTTCAATCATGGCAATGGCTTCTTCGGTGATGTTCAGATCATACTCCCTGCGCAAATCGTTTTTGATATTTATTTTTTCTGCCAGGGCATTGGCTTCTTCTTCCGTGGAGGAAATCAATAATTGCACGGCACCCCGTGCGTGAGCAACTCGCCCTGCCGCGTTGATGCGTGGCCCAAGCGTGAACACAATGCCCGAAATATCCAAGTCGTTTTTGATGGCTGCAATTTCTTTTAACGCCTTGAGCCCTGGCCTTGGATTTTGGTTGAGCTTCTGCAAACCGAAATGGCACAGCGTTCTGTTTTCTCCGGTGATGGGCACAATGTCGCTTGCGGTGCTCACCACCACCAGATCGAGGCAATCAAAAATTTCTTCTTCCTTGCGAAATCTGCGCGCAAAAGCCTGGATCAATTTGAAGCCAAGACCACATCCGCTCAATTCTTTATAAGGATATTCACAATTGTCTTGCTTGGGGTCCAGCACGGCCACGGCATTGGGAATATCGCCACCCGGCAGATGATGATCGCAAATAATAAAATCAATGCCTTTGTGCGTGGCCAGCGTTACCATGTCGGCAGCTTTGATGCCCAAATCAAGTGCTATGATGAGAGTGAAATTATTTTCTTCGGCCCAGATTATCCCGGCTTCCGAAACCCCATAGCCTTCGGCATACCGGTCGGGAATATAAAAGTCGCACTGGGGATAAAAACTTTTCAGGTAGCTATACACCAACGCTACGGCTGTTGTGCCATCCACATCATAATCGCCATAGATCAGGATTTTTTCGTTTCTGTCGATAGCGGATTTTATGCGCTCCACAGCCTGGTGCATATCCTTGAGCAGAAAAGGATCGTGCAAGTGATCTAACGATGGACGGAAAAAAGTTTTGGCACTTTCGAAATCGGTGATGCCGCGCTGCAACAAAATTGTGGAGAGGTGAGGACTTACGTTGATTGATTTACTTAGGGTCTCAATATTTTCTGCCGTGGGCGCAGGCTTATATATCCATCGCTTTTGCATGTTGCTAATTGCTTAAGAAATGTATCGCTCCGTCCTTTCCCTCTGTTCCGTCTTTTCCATTAAGACCCTTCCTTCCATTGAGGCCATCATTGATAGGCCCCAAGCCGGCAGAGCCACCAAAGCCACCTTCGCCACCAAAGCCGGCAAAGCCGCCATAATTTTTTATAAAGAGAGTCTCGTTTACCAGCCCGCGCACCAACGGGCAACTTTTACATTGAAAGGAAAATATGCCTCCGGCCCCACCGTTACCACCATTTGCACCGGTGCCACCATCGCCACCGTTGCCTCCGGCACACACTCTGGTTCCGGGGCCACCACCACCGCCACGACCCCCGTTGCCACCATCGCCTCCTTCGCCACCGTTTAAGTTGATTGTCAATGAGCCGGTGATTTTCAGATCCGTTAAATAAAGGAAGAGGTTGTTGGCACTTTGTCCCGCTGAACCAGGGGAACCGTTTCCTCCCATTCTGCCGAGGAAGCATGGGCCTACCTGATCAACGCCAGCAACACCATCAACTCCCCGTTTTGCAGAAATGCCCACGCCCGCAATAATGCACCCTTTGCCAATGAGGGTAGTTTTAGAGTGGATGAAATTATCCTTTCTTTCGGGGTTTAAAACAATTTCAGAGGAATCGCCCATGATCAGGGTGTCTGTTACCAAAATGTCTGCGCCCTTTATAAAATACTTTTCATGTTTTTCCAGCACCAGTTTGGTGAGCCTGATTTGAGCCCTGCCCAAGAAGCCACTTAGCAAGAAGAAAAATAGGAGTGCGACCCGAAGCATTTTCAAAAGTACATATTGAATCTTTGATAAAATAAAAAAGGCAACGTGCACACGCTGCCTTTCCATAGGGTTATTGGAATTACTAATTGGTTGGTGATGCCTTGTCGGCAACCACTCCTTCCAGCACATCTTTGAGTTCAACACGCTGCCCGTCTTTGAATGGAACTATCCAAGCATCTTTCACGCCCATTTCGCGCAAGTATTTTTTAAACTTATCTGCTTCCCAATAATCCCTGAAAATGCCGATGGTAAAGCGTTGCTCACCTTTGTCAACAGCTTCTCCACCAAAGTTGGGGTTGTTGCTAAAGTATTTGGAAAGGTCTTTGTTTTTGAAAGCACCTATCTGAACTTTAAAAACTACACCTTTGGAAAAATCCATTGAGTTTACAGGCGGAGCTTCTTTTAGTTGAGCGAGTTCTCCTCTTACCGAGGTCAACTCGCTGCGCATGCTAGAGATTTGATCTTCCAGTTCCGCAATGCGTGTGTTCTTATCGCTCACCGTTTTGTTCAGTGTGCTTACTTGCCCCTTGAGGGAGGTGTTGTCGTCATCGGCAACTTGCTTCTGTTCTGTAAAATCTTTCAGGTTGGCTGGGTTCTTGGCAAATTCTTTGGCTTTCTTTTTCCATTCCTTTTTCTCTTTCTTAGAGAGCTGGGCGAAAACTTGCATGCCGGAAAAAATCAGGGCCAGGCAGAGTACAATCACTTTCGTTTTCATGTAAATAGGGTTTTGTTTTTCAGTGTTAAAAGTAAGAAATTATTCTGAATATGGATTCCTTCTAATCTTGTTTAAGACAATATGAAAGATTTGATCAACAATCATAAGCTACTATTTGGGTTGTGTTTGGCTCTCCTTTCTTATTTCGTTTTGCTAAATCTAAACTCATATTATCGGCACTTTTCATTTGTTCTCATAGGTGTTGTGCAAGAAATGGTTACAATTCCATTCATGTTCTTTGAGTTGGCGTTGTTGTTTATTCCCATCAAGTCCTTTATTTCCACCAAATTTTCAGTGAAGCAATATCCCTTTTATTCGTTGCTTGTTTTAACAATCAGTATTTTGATTTCTTGGGGCAGTTTTTTTTTGAGTTAAGCCTTGAAGGAATTATGTAGCCCTCGAAGACCAAGAGTACAATACACCACCTAACGAAATATTATTGTTTTGCTACAAAAACAAAGTCAGCATTTTTCTGGCCATCACCAAAATCGCCTGAGCGAGGTTCAGCTGTTTTGATTTTCTCCAGAAAGGAATTGATCTCACTTACCGTCAAAATCCCATCGGCACCGCCATTGCTTTTGAGGGCTTCCAGAAGTTTGGCGGCAAATGGCGAATTCTTGCCGGCAATCCCATCCGAAACATATTCTTTTCCGCCCGATGTGATATACTTTCTTGTTTTATAAGAAAGTTTTCGCACTAG
>JAYVAI010000081.1:0-5046 GCA_043751075.1 Cyclobacteriaceae bacterium
CCACCGTTGCTTTAGCTATGGTGGACTTCAACACCCCACCAATGACCAAAAGAGATTTTTACGAAATATTGGGAGTACCCAAATCTTCCTCTGCGGAAGAAATAAAGAAAGCCTACCGCAGGGTGGCCATTCAATTTCATCCTGATAAAAATCAAGGCAACAAAGAAGCTGAAGAAAAATTTAAGGAAGCAGCCGAAGCTTATGAAGTGCTGAGCGATGCTGAGAAGCGCACACAGTACGACCGCTTTGGCCATGCCAAGCAAGGCAACGGAGGGTTCAGCGGCCACAACATGAACATGGAAGACATCTTCAACCAGTTTGGTGATGTTTTTGGTGGCGGTGGTGGAAGCCCGTTCGACAGCTTCTTTGGCGGTGGAAGGACAAGACAACGCAAAGGTTCAAACCTGCGCATAAAACTCAAACTCAACTTAGAGGAAATTGCCAACGGAGTTGAAAAGAAAATAAAAGTAAACAGGCTCATCCGTGCCGAGGGTGTCACGTTCAAAAATTGCCCCACCTGCCAGGGCACAGGCCAGGCGCGAAAAGTAGTGAACACCATGCTGGGCCAAATGGTGTCAACCACTACGTGCTCAAGCTGCAATGGGGCTGGTCAGTTAATTGACAAACGGCCTCCGGGCGTAGATAGCTCTGGGCTTGTTTCTAAAGAAGATATGATATCGGTGAAAATACCTGCAGGCGTGGGCGATGGCATGCAACTATCCATGTCTGGAAAAGGCAACGAAGCGCCAGGCGGTGGCGTGCCCGGTGACTTGCTCATATTAATTGAAGAGCAGGAAGACCATGACCTAAAACGCGATGGCAACAACTTGGTATATGACCTCCACATCAGCTTCATTGATGCTGTATTGGGCACAGCGGTGGAGGTACCGGCCATTGGTGGTAAAGTGAGGATAAAAATTGAACCCGGCACCCAAAGCGGAAAAATATTAAGGCTGCGCGGCAAAGGATTGAAAGACATAAACGGCTATGGTGCGGGCGACCAACTCATCTATATTAATGTGTGGACACCAAAAAAATTAAGCAGTGAAGAAAAAGCCAAGATGGAAAGCCTGAAAGACTCTGTAAACTTTCAACCCCACCCCGATGCCAACGAAAAAGGTTTCTTTGAACGCATGAAGGAATACTTGGGCTAAATAAAACTTACGGGGCTTAATAACTGATGTTACGCAAAACGAAGGAACCTGTCAGTTTGATCCCGAAGCTTCGGGACGAAAACTGATTACACAAAGTTAAATCGCCTTCGACCCCGATTAATTCGGGGAGGCTGACACTACTTTATAAGTTTTGCGTAACATCATTTTAATAACCCTTTTCCAAATAACCCGTATAAGACCTATTACGGGTTATTTTTTTGGGCACAAAAACCTGACCCGCACTAACCTGTTAAACTTTACCTGAACTAAACGCGTAATAGACTACATGTGGAGATCAATCATCTTAACCTTAGCAACCAGTATAGCTGCTGGTAGCGCAATAGGGCAAGTTAAAAAGCAGTTTTCTGTTGAGCGGGTACAAGAGTGCGAAAAAGTTGTGCTGAAACTGAAAGCCAAAACCGGCAACTGTTTTATCAAGCCAAGCCAAAACGAAGATATCCTCAACGTTTATAGCAACCAAGACCTGGAAGAATATGGCCACAGCTTCAGCAATGAAGTGATTGGAAAAATCTGCTCGGTAAAACTTTCGTTGGATGAGAACGAGGGCAGCGTGAGCCACAAAATATCATACCGTGTTTTTGGTGCAGACGAACGGCCCATTGACAAATCGTGGAAAGTTTACTTAGCTGAATCCACCCACTACGTACTGGATCTTGCCTACGGGCTGGGCAATGCCACTATAGACCTTTCGGGCTTGGCCATTGAAAAGCTAAAAATAAATACGGGCAGTGCCGATGTGAACATCAACTACAATTCATTGGTTGGAAATAAAATTATCATGGATACTTTTTCTGTAAAGGTTGATATGGGTTCTATGAATGCACGAAACCTGAACTTGGCCAACTCGAAAGTGGTGATGGCCGAAGTGGGCTTTGGAAATATGTTCCTCGATTTCAGTAATAAGCCCTCCGTGGCCAACCATATTATTGGCCGTGTTGGTGCCGGCAATTTAACAATCCAACTTCCCAACGAAGAAGTGCCTGTGATGGTAACGATCAACGAATCGTGGCTGTGCAGCATCAAACTTTCAGGAAACTTAAAAAAAATAGGTACCAATAAATTTGCCAACGCTGCTTACACAAAAGAGAGCACCAACTCACTTGTGTTTGATTTGGATGTGTCCATGGGCAAAATCGTTTTTCATGATAAAAATCACTGAAAGATTTTAGCTACATTCGGCCCGGCATTTCCTATTGCTAAATGCCTAATTCCTAATTCCCAATTCCTAATTCCTAATTCTGTGGATGCACTCATTGCCAAAAACATTACCAAGCAGTACTCCAACCACACTGCGTTGGATTCCGTAAGCATCACCATTCCCGAAAAAACGATTTACGGATTGCTCGGCCCCAATGGTGCCGGAAAGACAACCCTGATCCGCATCATCAACCAGATCATCAACCACGACTCGGGCGAGATTACCGTTTTTGGCGAACCCCTGCAAGCCAAGCATGTTGAAATGATTGGATACTTGCCCGAAGAGCGAGGCCTTTATAAAAAAATGAAAGTGGGCGAGCAGCTTCTTTACTTAGCCCAATTAAAAGGCCTGAGCAAAAAAGATGCGCTTGCGCGGATAAAAGTGTGGCTCGAAAAATTTGAAATAAAAGATTGGTGGCATAAAAAAGTAGAAGACCTTAGCAAAGGCATGGCGCAGAAAGTGCAATTCATAAGCACCGTACTTCACGAACCGAAGTTGATCATTTTAGATGAGCCCTTCTCCGGCTTCGACCCGGTAAACGCACAACTCATTACCGAGCAAATATTGGAACTGAAAGAAAAAGGAAGCACCATCATTTTCTCCACCCACCGCATGGAAACCGTGGAAGCACTGTGCGATCATATTGCATTGATCAATAAATCAAAAAAAATATTGGAAGGCCCCAAGAAGCAAGTGAAAGACCAATTCAAATCAAACACATTTATGGTGGAGCATCGTGGCAATCATTTTACGCTCCCCCCCGACCGCTATGAATTAATTAAGCAAGTGCCCATAGAGGACAATTTGTTTTCCACTACCATTAAAGCCAAAGACGGAATAAAAGGCAACCAGGTGATACGCGACCTTATTGACATTACCGAACTGCACAGCTTCCAGGAAAAAATTCCAAGCATGGCCGATATTTTTATCAGCTTGGTAAAAGGCGAAGGCGATGAGGCACTGAAAAAACATTTGCTGGAAGTTTAAAAAATAAATTGACAGTTGACAAACGGGCAATTGACAAGCCGCCTGTAAAATTGTTAATTTTCTATGATGAAAAATCAATTTGTCGTTACACTTGAAATATTGTCAATTGCTTTTTGACAATTGTCAACTCAAATAATAGCTAAAGCCTTTGATTAAAAAATACAAAATCTAACATCTCAAACTATGAACAAAATCTGGTTGATCATGCAGCGCGAATTTCTGAATCGGGTGCAGAAAAAATCATTTCTGATCACCACTATCCTGGTGCCGTTGATTTTTCCGGCCATCATCGGGGGGCTTGCTTACATCGCCATCAAAGATGCAGAGTCGGCCAAAGCCGATGTTGTTCAGATTATTGATGAGAGTAAAATGTTCACTTTCGAAAACACCAGACAATTTACCTTCGTGGCCATAGACCTGCCTATAGAGCAAGCAAAAAAAGTTTACAACGAAACAAAAGAATTCGGCTTGCTCTACATTCCCAATGTTGACATCAACAAACCCGAAGGCGTGCTCCTCTACACAAAGGAAAACCCCAGCATTGACAAAGTAAATGACTTGGAATCTTTGATTGAAACCCGCATCCATGACTTAAAACTTAAGGAATATAAAATTGATGAAGCCACGCTTAAAAGTTTGAGGCCACAAGTAAACCTGAAACAATTTAACCTGAGCGACACCGGTGAGGAAAAATCCAGCAACTCGGGCATCTTATACGGGCTGGGATTTGGCCTCGGCATTTTGATATACATGTTTGTGTTGATCTACGGCATACAGATCATGCAGGGTGTGATCGATGAGAAGACTTCAAAAATTGTGGAAGTAATTGTCTCTTCCGTAAAACCTTTTCAACTTATGCTGGGAAAAATAATAGGCATTGCCTCGGTAGGATTATTACAGTTCACTATATGGATCATTTTAATATCCGTGCTCTCATCGGCCACGCTCGCTTACTTCGGGTTGAAGATGCCGCAAAAACAAGTGATGGAACAGATGACAAAGCAAATGGAGAATGATCCTGAAGTGAAAGAAGCTATGGATAAGCAAAATTCAAAGATTGGAGAATTTTTAGGCAACATGAACGAAGTCCCTTTTGGAAAAATCGCCATCGTGTTTGTGTTTTATTTCTTGGGTGGCTACTTATTGTATGGCGCACTCTTCGCGGCAGTAGGCTCAGCGGTGGACTCGCAACAGGAAGCACAGCAATTTCAATTTCCAGTCACCCTACCTCTTCTCATTGGCTACATGGGCCTGTTCATGTTCATCTTGCGCGACCCGCACGGCTCCGTTAGTTTCTGGCTTTCGGTAATTCCATTCACCTCACCCGTGGCCATGGTAGGGCGCATCGCTTTTGGTGTGCCTGCCTGGGAACTCGCCCTCTCCATGATATTATTGGTGGGAGGGTTTCTGCTCACCACCTGGATAGCCGGAAGGATTTATCGTGTGGGAATATTAATGACAGGAACCAAAGTGAGCTACAAGGTATTGGCCAAGTGGTTTATGATGAAGGGGTAAGTGCATTTCTATTGATAGAAACAAACGGGCTCATGACAAATTGCACCTAAGCCCGAAGGGGATTTGAATACGAATAGCCTCCGGTATAACCGGAGGTACAGAGCAAAAAAATAAGGCAACCCCGGAGGGGTTGAATAGGTGAAGTGCAATTTGGCCTACACCCAAACAAAC
>JAYVAI010000082.1:0-1940 GCA_043751075.1 Cyclobacteriaceae bacterium
AAATTTGTGTGGAGGATTGCCACCAAGCCCGACCTGCCCGAACTTTATTATGGCATAAAAATCCGCGACTCTTTTTTTGAATCGGGCACCGATGTGGGCCAGGTGCAAACCATTGTGCTTAGCAGCGTGGTGCCCAGCCTTACTGAAAAAATAAGGAGCGTGGTGCGCACCTACTTTGAAAAAGAACCGATCGTGCTGGGGCCAAAAATGTATGACCAGCTGCCCATCGGTGTGCTTAACCCCTACGAGATCGGATCGGATCTGGTGGCCAATGCCTCGGCTGCCTACTTTGAATATAAACAAACCTGTATAGTGGTTGACTTTGGCACCGCACTCACCTTTACTACGGTTTCGGCCGAAGGAAAAATACTGGGGGTTTCAATAGCGCCTGGATTGAAAACGGCAATCAAGTCGCTCTCTCAAAACACAGCCAAATTGTTTGATGTTCCTATGGAGTTGCCCGCTTCTGCTCTTGGCAAAAATACGGTAACGGCAATTCAATCGGGCATCATGATAGGGTATGAGGGATTGGTGAGAAACGTGGTAAGTAAAATCAGGCAAGAGTTGGGAATGGATTGCATCGCGATTGCAACGGGAGGACTTTCTTCGCAGCTTGTTTCTCTCCAGGATTTGTTTTTTTCCATCGAACCTAACCTCACTTTGAATGGATTGCGCAGTATTGGTGAGTGGATGAATCGAAAGGAGAAATTGTGAAGAGATGAAGCACTTCAACTTAATAATCCATGCTAATTTGACAAGTCACGATATTTTTCGGGGGTTATGCAAAAGGTGTTTAGTTTCCCCTCGCCCTTTATAAGTTTTCCGTTTTCAAAATAAAAAAAATCATAATCATATTGACTTAGAAAACTGGCTACCTCATGATTTATGGTTTCTATTAAAAATATAGGTCTGCTGGTTGCAATAGTCCGCTGGCCTCCATTCAACACTTCCAATTCAAAACCCTGAACATCAATCTTTATAAAGTAGGGGTTCAATTGAAAATCATCAAGTTTACGAATCTTACAATTCAATTCTTTAATACTCAATAATTGTTCTTTATACCCCCAAAGTCTGGTTCTTAACCAATTTTTTGCCTCATCATATTTAAAAGAGGATAATCCATCAAACATCCATTTTCTGTAAAAAGGGACGAAGAGTGAAAGCTCTTGATCAGCATCTCCCAAACCACAATTGTGAACTAAAACTCTTTTGTTTGAAATAAAATAATCCTTGAGTTTATTAAATATTAGTGGATTAGGTTCAAATCCTATGATGGGATTACTAAATTTTGAAAAAATTAGGGTGGACTGTATGCCTTCTCCTCGATTAGAGCCAATGTCAATGAAGACCTGAGTCGAATCAGGGTTGAACATCTTTAGCGCATTGAAATCATTTTCATGCGGAGTCTTAAAAATTTTTATGGAAAGCAGTTTTAAGGAAAACCGGAAATCGTGCAAAAAAGGAAATAATGTTTGAAGTGCGCGAAGATGTTTTCTCATTTATCTACAATTAATGTTGGTCTTCGAATGAAGTTTTTCAAAAATACAATAGTTTTAGGGCTTCCCAATGAGCAATAGTCATTTTATAAAGTGTTGCCCCGATTGAAGGGTGTTATAGTTTTTAAAAGCTATGGATGAATAATCTTGTGAGTACCTTTCGGAATACATCATCGAGTTTCAGATATAACAGATTCGAACAATTGAATATGAACCCTAATGAAATAGATCACCTCATTCGCCAACGCAGGTCGGTGTTTCCAAAAGATTACACAGGCGAAATAGTCTCTGATGAAATTATAAATCAAATCTTGGAGAATGCCAACTGGGCACCTAACCACAAGCTAACGGAGCCGTGGAGATTTGTTGTCTTTACCGGAGAAGGATTGAAAAAGCTGGCGGTGTTTCAAAGCGAATGCTATAAAAACGTAACCGTTGCCGATG
>JAYVAI010000083.1:0-13876 GCA_043751075.1 Cyclobacteriaceae bacterium
AAGGCAATGAAAAATCATTGTCCTTCTTTTTTAGGGAAACAGAAAAAAGTGTCCATTTTTTTTATTTCAACTTGTTGCGTTAGAAACTTGAGACCACCTAACAAAAAAAGGGTGGCCCGTAAGCTACCCTTTCAAAATTTTAGTCGGACAATAATGAAAGAATAATAAAGAACATTTATTACTGTAATGGCTGCAACGAAGAGTTCTTTCTTAGCGGATTGAAAAACCCAGGATCCATGAGGTGGGAGAGTCCATAATGAAGGGTTATCTCATCCGTATCCTCCATCCCGAAGGATAAAGATTGTTAAACCTGTTTCCCAGTAGGTTCACCCATCCCAGCGCATGGTTGTTGTATGTCATCAACGCAAATCCTTTTTTTCCTTCCTCCAACACAAATGTTTCTTTGCGCAGATATTGTAGGGCCTGATCGAGTGTGAGGTTTATTTTTTGAAAGTGATCATCGTTGCGGTTTATGGAAAGGGCAAAAGCATGTTCAGGTATCAGCTTATCGTGCTTCACTTCGGCCACTGCTGTGCCCTTGGTTACAATGTGCAGTTGATCCTGAAGAAATTGAACATCTTCATAAAAAGAAGATGGAACGGCTATCAATAAATTTTCCTGTTGTACGAAAGTAAATTGATCGGGATCAATCATCCAGGTGTTTAGTTGTTCAGTGATTTTTTTTTGGGGGTAGGTAAATTTCCTTCTTGATTTTATCCTCAGTTGTTTTGAGCTTGTCTTTTTTCGCAGCACCGAAATAAAAAAGCCTTCACCTTTTACTTTGTGTGGGTAGCACCGGTAGCCGAGGGCATTTTCTTTTTGCATGGGTTCAACGCCCCATCGGCTATCTAAGGCAAGAGGAACAAAGTCAAACTCGTTTTCTTCTGCCAACCAGATCAAATTGTTTTCGTTCTCTTGCTCATTGTAGGTGCAGGTGCTATAAACCAATATTCCATTTTCTTTCAAAGCCGGGAACACGTGCGTGAGTATCCTGCGTTGGCGCTGAGAACAGAGTTGCACATTGTCTGTTGACCACTCATTCATCGCAGCCGGGTCTTTCCGAAACAACCCTTCGCCAGAGCAAGGCGCATCGATAACAATCACATCAAAGAACCCTTCAAGTTGTTGAAAGTCTTCGGGGTCATTGCCGGTAACCACTACATTGGCGTGTCCCCATTTTTGAATGTTCTCCGATAAAACCGAACTGCGCGAGCGGATCACCTCATTGGAAACGAGCAACGACTCTGGATTTAATAAACTCAACAGGTGAGTGGATTTGCCGCCCGGTGCCGCGCATAGATCAAGCACGCGCAAAGGTTTTGTGAGATCGTAAGATTGTGTGATCGCTTGCTCTAATAACATGGAGCTTGCCTCTTGCACATAATAAGCTCCGGCATGAAAGGATGGATCGAGTGTGAACACGGGCCGTTCGCCCAGGTATCTTCCGTACTTGCTCCATGGAATGCTCTCTCCCTCCATCGAAGAAGGTTTGTCAGGATTTAAGCGAATGCTAACAGGAGATGGTTTTTGAAGGCTTGTAAGAAAATCATTGAACCCCGATCCGAGTTCAACATGAATTCTTTCTTCAAACTCTTTCGGTAAACTTGGTGTGGTTTTCAATGGGCACGTTCAAACTATTGCTTTGTAGGAAAAAATTTGAGTAGTGCTGTAAGAAAGGAGGAATGAGCACTAAGAATTAAAAATTAACTTGATAATTTAATAAACTCCTCCCAATCAATTTCCAAATCGATCCGGACAATTTTGCTTAATAAACCTTTTGGGAGGTTGTCATTTTTATGAACAGGAACAGTTGTGACCCGACCATCAGGATGCTTCAAACGATGATGCGATCCGTTGATTCTCACTACCTGAAATCCCTCCCTCTCAAGAATCTTTATCAAACCTTTGCCCGAAATTGAAATTTGTTTCGCCAAGACTATCCGGGTTGAAATTCGATTTCCCGAAAGCCTATGAACTTATTTTCGTTTATGGGTAGTTCTTCCTGAAGGCACATTTCAATAACTTCACGAATATTCTTCATAGCTTCTTCAATTGTTTTACCAAAAGAATGGCATCCTTTGAACGATGGGCAGCTTACAATATAAATGCCATCTTCGTCCTGCTCTAACAAAATAGGAAGATGATAAATTGGCTTTTCAATATTCTTCATAAGTCAAAGATACTAAACTCTTATTCTATATTTAGCGAGAAAAATAAGCAGTATTTTTGATCTTGTATGATAAACGCTAACGATCCTAAATTAAAAAGTTGGGTGGACGTGCCGAAAGGTTCTGATTTTCCAATCCAGAATTTGCCCTTTGGCATTTTCAAGACGGAATATTTGTCGCCCGTGGCGGGCGTGGCCATTGGCGATCACGTGCTTGATTTGGTTTACCTCCACGAAAATGGTTTTTTGGATGGCCTTGGTTTGCCTTCAGGTATTTTCAACCAACACTACTTGAATGGCTTTCTGGCTCTCGGCAAAAAAAAATGTGGCGAAGTAAGGCAGCGTATCTCTGAGTTGTTGCGCCACGACAACATCGAATTGAAATCGAATATTACTGCACGCGAACTTTCGTTGATCCACAACAAAGAAGTGGAAATGCAAGTGCCCATAAAAATTTGCAACTACACCGATTTTTACAGCAGCGAAGAACACGCCACCAACGTAGGCTCCATGTTCCGCGATCCGAAAAATGCCTTGCTGCCAAACTGGAAGCACTTGCCGGTGGGCTATCATGGCCGCGCTTCTTCCATCGTGGTTTCGGGCACGCCCATACACCGGCCCAAAGGCCAAATCAAACATCCCGATTCAGACCTTCCCGTTTTTTGTCCTTCGCGCAAACTTGATTTTGAATTGGAAGTAGCGTTCATTACTTGCGCTGAAACAAAATTGGGTTCTTCTGTTTCCGTGAATGATGCAGAAGATCATATTTTCGGTTTGGTGCTTTTCAACGATTGGTCGGCACGCGATATTCAGCAGTGGGAGTATGTGCCGCTGGGCCCATTTCTGGGAAAAAACTTTGGATCAACCATGTCGCCATGGATTGTTACCCTCGATGCGCTCGAACCTTTTCGGGTTCAAGGCCCCGAGCAATTTCCGCACGTGCTGCCTTACCTCGCTGTTGAGGGCAAAAAGAATTTTGACATTTTGCTTGAGGTATTCATCCAACCAGAAAAATCTGAACCTGTTACCGTAAGCAGAACTGATTTTAAATATATGTACTGGAACATCAACCAGCAGTTGGCGCACCACACATCCAATGGCTGCAATATTCAGGTTGGCGACCTCTATGCATCGGGCACCATCAGCGGGCCATCGCCTGGTTCATACGGTTCTATGTTAGAACTTTCGTGGAATGGCCAGCGACCTTTGAGAATGGCCGATGGTTCGGAACGGGCATTTCTTGAAGATGGCGACACAGTGATCATGAAAGGGTACGCAGAAAACGATGGTGTGAGGATTGGGTTTGGCGAGTGCACAGGAAAAATTTTACCAGCTAGCTGATGCCCAAATTATACATTATAGCCTTGATAATAAAAAATGAAGAAATATGGCAAAGTGTGTTGAACCAGTACGAAAGGAAAACGCAATAATTCGGAACAAAATCTTAAAGGGCTTACGTGTTTCTTATAAGAAACTGGTTTTGAAAAATGCCCTTGAAGATGGAGAGCTCATTCTAAGTGTGAATGGAAAAATTAAGAAAGTAAGGGCAAGAATGATCAAAATCTGATTGAGATTTGGGATGCGAGCTTTATACTTTGTTATCATATCGCTATTCTCCTTTATAGATGCATTGCTCCTGACCAATCCTAATTTTTTAGGAAAACTTGGTTTGTGGCTTTTTAAATATTCTTACTTGCGCACCTTTCCGAGGGCGATGGTGACAGTATTGATGGTGGTGATTGCGACTTTAGTTATGAGTGAATCAATTGTTTTTATGGCAAGAAAAAAATGGATATCTAAAAGCGTGGGAATAGTTTTCACGTTTCTTTTTATTCTTGTCTGTAGTGGCCTATTGGCGAAAATCATACTGGATTTCTCGAAGGGAGTTTACAGCAACACCGGAATTTATTTTAAAATCGGAGTTCATTTATTGCCGGGCATGTTGATTTTTATTTTTGTCGCCTCGCTGTTCCGCGTGTTATCCAAACGTGAACAATGATCATTGATCCTAAAGAAATACCGGTTGTAAAATTGCAAGGCTATCTGCAAGGAACCGTATCGCCCAGGCCTATTGCGTTTGTCAGTTCGGTTGACAAAAACGGATTGGTGAACCTGAGCCCGTTCAGTTTCTTCAACATGTTTAGCATGAACCCGCCCATTTTGATTTTTTCGCCATCGCGCAGGGTGCGCGACAACAGCACCAAGCACACGTTGCAAAATGTGTTGGAGGTGGCCGAGGTGGTTATCAATGTGGTATCGTATTCAATGGTTGAAAAAGCTTCGCTGGCAAGTTGTGATTTTCCAAAAGGGATTAGCGAGTTTGTAAAGGCAGGGTTTACTGAATTGCCATCTGTAAAAGTAAAGCCTCCCCGAGTAGCTGAGTCGCCTGTCTCATTTGAATGCAAGGTGAAAGAGGTTATTCCATTGGGAACAGAAGGCGGTGCAGGCAACCTGGTGGTTTGTGAAGTGGTTTTGATCCATGCGAAGGACGAACTATTTGATGACGATGGTAAAATAAATCCGCACAAGGTGGATGCCGTGGCCCGCATGGGCAACGACTATT
Source organism: Cyclobacteriaceae bacterium (assembly GCA_043751075.1). Taxonomy (GTDB): domain Bacteria; phylum Bacteroidota; class Bacteroidia; order Cytophagales; family Cyclobacteriaceae; genus ELB16-189. The sequence continues at coordinate 4,731 of JAYVAI010000083.1, forward strand.
ATTGTCGCGCTTCCGGTGAAAATATTTTTAAAGTGCCCAAGCCAAATGAAAAAGTGGGGATCGGGTTCGATCAGATCCCTTTGCGGATAAGAGAAAGCAGGATATTGACAGGAAATGATTTGGGCCGGCTCGGCAACATCGAAAAATTGCCAGATGCAGAAAGCGTACGGCATTTTAAAACACAACAAGATTGGTTAGATGCTTCGGCAAAAGGAAATGAGGCAATCCATTTGTTGGCGCAAAAGTATTTGAAGGAAGGGAAGTTGGAAGAAGCTTGGCGGGTGTTGCTTTGAGTTTTGTGCCATTTCACTTTACCCTTTTGGAGCATATTTTTTAAAGAGTTCTTTCATCACGTGATTGTGTGAATGAATCTTTCCTTGTTCTGCTTGAAGCAAGCCTTTCTCAATTGCACTCCTTTCACCTGCCCCTAAACCCATCCACTCATCCAACTCCATTTCAGTGTTCATGGTATTTACAATTGAGCCGTAAACTTTTTTGAATTTATTTGGCGTAAGCAGGTCAATTTTCTTTTTCAAATCTTTTTTTAGTTCGAGGGTGCTCATGGTTGATGGGTTTTGATTTTCAGAAATATACCAGACAATTGATAGTTCAAAGGTAATGTATCCACTTTCGATATTAAAACATCATTAACCAAGGGCAAATGCCGGGTTTATTCAACATTCAATCTGAAACCTAAATTTCACATCAACCTATAATTCCTATATTCTCCCACTCTCCATCCTGTAAGGTGCTCAATAATTTTTTTGAATTTGTATTTTAACGATGTAGGCTTTCGCGATAAGTCACGACTGTAAGTCCAATTCTGCCGGGCAATGCGTTCATTCATAACAGCCGGATGCGATCCCTTGAAGATGGCCAACTCTTCTGTTTCCCCATAATCAAATTCCTCAGCCTTGATCATCCTTTTTTCTATCCATTGATCATCATGCCAAAAACGATGGAAGGTTTCTAATTTTGCCTGCAACGCCCGGGGCCCGCGCACCCAACTGTAATGGTAAATAGCTGCATCAATCACCTTCACACATAATTTATTGTTCGGCTTCTTACGGAAGCCCTGCGCATCGCGATAAGAAAAAATATCTTTCCTGTTGCGGATAACCCGTATCTCTTTTCGACACCAACTGTAAGCCTCTCCCACATATTCATACGATCCATAAAAATGATGATAGCTAAAAAGAAGACCCTCTACTTTTTTATCGAGAAGGTTTTCTTCCATGGCCTTTTTAATAGCCGGCAACGATTGCTCATGAACTACTTCGTCTGCCTGAAGATAAAAAGCCCAATCGTATTCGTCCGGAATGGCTTGAAAAGATTTATCCGTCTCCACCGCAAGCACGCGCCCTCCTTCTCGTAAGGAATCATCCCATACGGTTTCAATGATTTTAATTTTTGAAGACTTTATGCTTTGAATCAACTCCAAGGTAAGATCATCGGATTTCCCAATAGCAACAATAAAGCAATCGCAAATGGGGAGTATGGAATGGATTGATTCAAGGATGGGATAATCGAACTTGGCACCATTACGAACGAATGTAAATCCACACACTTTCATCGGTGATGCTTGTTAAAGATTACAACTAAAGTTATCAATCCCGATAAAGCACCGCCTTCACCGCCTTCACGGTTTTTTCTACATTGGGAAGAATAACCTCAATTAGCGTATGGGCATACGGCAGGGGAACATCCATGTTATTGATCCTGTAAATGGGAGCGTCCAAATAATCGAACGCATGTTTTTGAATGTGATAGGTGATTTCGGTAGCGATGGATGACAAGGGCCAGGCTTCTTCTACAATCACCAACCGGTTTGTTTTCTTCACGGATTCTACTACGCAGGCATAATCAATAGGGCGCACCGAGCGCAGGTCTATTACTTCGGCAGAGATATTTTCTTTTTCCAATTCCTGTGCGGCTGCCAGTGCTACCTTCATTATTTTTCCAAAGGAGACGATGGTTACATCGGTGCCACTACGCTTGATGTCGGCCACGCCAATGGGTATCAAATATTCTTCAATAGGCACCTCACCTTTATCGCCATACATCATTTCCGACTCCATAAAAATAACAGGGTCGTTGTCGCGGATGGCGGTTTTCAAAAGCCCCTTGGCGTCATAAGGCGTATAAGGCACCACCACTTTTAGACCCGGTGTATTGGCAAACCAATTCTCAAAATTTTGTGAGTGCTGTGCTCCCAGTTGCCCGGCATTTCCGGTGGGCCCACGAAACACCATGGGGATATTGAACTGCCCGCCTGACATAGAGTACATTTTAGCAGCCGCATTGATGATTTGGTCAATGGCAACCAACGAAAAATTGAACGTCATAAATTCAACAATGGGCCTGAGCCCGTTCATGGCTGCGCCTACGGCAATACCTCCAAACCCAAGTTCGGCAATGGGAGTATCCAACACGCGGTCTGGTCCAAACTCGTCCAGCATGCCTTGGCTTACTTTATAGGCACCATTGTATTCTGCCACTTCCTCGCCCATGAGCAATACCTTGGGGTCGCGCCTCATCTCTTCGTTCATGGCTTCGCGAAGTGCTTCTCTGAATTGGATTTCTCTCATAGCTGTCGTTTGTTTGGAAAGCGTGTAAAAATAGGTATCTGGAAGTAGAGGATAAAATGTTGCTTCGATTTTTTCCGATTTACCAAGCCGAAAGACAACAAAAAACCCCGGCTTTTATGGCCGGGGTCTATCGTAAAAAGGAAATGTTATTATTTAAGCGCGTTTCTAAAAGCTTCTGTGGTATTGAATTTTGTGAATTCAAGGTCAGTAAGAGCTTTTTCTTTCAATGACGCATCAATTTTTACCGCAGTGCTCAGGCTGCTTACCACGGTATCACCATTTCCTGCACGGGCAGCGGCAACGGCCGCACCATAATGTGCCAAAGCGAAATTGCTGTTTTTACGTGCTGCTTCTGCGAATGAAGAAGAAGCATTACCGTAATCTTTGTTCAGTAACTGTGCCAAGCCTTTGTTGAAAAGGTTTACATGGGTATCGGTAGCGGAAGAAGTAGAACTTACGGCAGCACTATAGCTTGCCATATAAATTTCAGAAGCTCCTTTGATGCCATTCACGCCACGGGTCACTTCGTTGTTGGCACCGCGAAGTGCTTTGGTTGCATAGCTATAAGCTTTGTAAGGATTGCCTTTCCAAAGGGTGATGGTAGCCATGTTGGCATTTACCTCTGGTGTTTCCTGCAACCTGGTAGCTATCTCTAATTGAGCAGCAGCTTTGGTAGTAAGGTCAGCAGCGTTTGAAGGGTTTTCGATGGCCATCTGAATGTAAGCCGCGCCTAAATTATTGTGTGCCGACCAGTTGGTGCCCTTTTTAGTGGCCGCTTCATAGATCGCTGTTTTTTCTTCCAGCGAAGGTGTAAGGGTGGCAGCATACATTAGCTCATCAAAGCTAAGCGCGTCTGCGGCAGCTTCGCCTTTGGTGATTTGCTTTGCCAGCACAGACATTTCGGCATCGGTCTTCTTTGCCTTGATGGTAAGTATTTCGGTTTTGGCAGTACGCAAGCCTGGATACACATCTTTAAATACCTTGTTGTAGGTTTTTATTTTTTTCATCTGCTTCTCCTGGTCTTCGAAAGAGCCACCGGCATTGATGATATTCAGGTAAGCCGATTTTTCATCTGAGGTGATGCCTTGATAGGCGGCAAGGGCAGTTTGAAACTCTGTCCAATCATCCACCACCGGCTTAAGGATAAACTTTATTTCATCGGCCTTAGCTTGATAGTCGTACTTCTTCATTTGGGCGCGGTAGAATTTTTCAATTGCAGCAGCACGCTCGGCTGATAGTTTGGTGTTGATGCGCTCGGCACCTTCGGGTGAGTGGGTACCGGTGATGGTTACTGTGCGGGTCACATTTTTGGAAGCGATGAAGGCATCCAATTGCTTGCCCTTTTCAGCTTTGGTTTCAGAAGGGCGCAATACTGATTTGCCTCTTTCAAAAATAAAGTCGGGGATGGTGATAGGCATCAACTCTTCCTGGTTGTTGTATGAATGTGCTGCGAAGGCGGCATAGTATGAATTTTGAACCAACTTGGAGGTAGTGATAATACCCGTGGCCAAAGGCATGCGGGGCACAGTCTTCGACTTGGTTCCTTTTGAGGCAACACCCTGTACTTCCACGGTGCCCACTTTATAAGCGTCTTTGTAGGGGAATGAGAATGCTTTGGTAACTTTTGTTTCGGTTGTGCTGCTGGCAGGATAATCCTCGGCCTTCAGTACAACGGGCTCCAAAGCAAGTTCATTTTCGCCATACTTATAAAAAGTATTGAGCGTATAAACCGTTCCCTTCTTAAGCATCTTTACCGGAAGGTTTCCGGAAAGGTCTAAATTGACCGTATCCTTATGCACCTCCAGTGGGTTGGGTTTAACTTCTAATCTTTGTTCTTTGGCAGCTTTGATCATTTTGGGAAGAGTGCAGCTCGAAAAGGTGAGCGACCCGATAATCATCATGGCGTAGAGTAATTTTCTCATGGATATTGATTTTATGGTTTTCTTTTTTTAACGAGGTGCAAATTTAGTGTTCACCCCGGTTTTTCTGCAATTATAGGAAAAAAATTTAACACTTATTGCGTTTAATAGTGGAGTATATGTCCTGTATATTTGCTGCCCCGGTGCTTTAGTCGATAAACTGACATTAACATCGGGCAAGCGGTAAGGATGTATTTGAATTGAAATTATGATGAATTTTATAGATCGGGTTCAAACCTTTTTTGAAAAGTATGCCTTTGGGGTATGCACAGCCTTAGGCGAAAAAATGGGAATAGCCACCTCTTCAATACGGTTGTTCTTTATATATACCTCCTTTCTTACTTTCGGTTCGCCAATCATTATTTACCTCTCGTTGGCTTTTGTACTGAACATGCGTTCGCATTTGCGCAAGCGTAGCACCATCTGGGATTTTTAACGTTGGTCAATTGAGGCAATGAAGCCTCGAGCTACGATCAGATTCTCCCCTACTTCATTTCAATTCCCCAAAAGTCTTCCTTCTCAATAGAAAGTATTGCCACGGAAGCAAAATTCTGAATATCCCCGTAAGGGAATTGCCTGACGACTTTTTTGCCAATTCATTCCTTTTCGAAAAATCGGCCCTACTTTTTTTAATAAATTCGAGATGAGCCGCTAAAACAGCTTTGGCATCGGCAGGCTTGTTATTGAATAGGAACAGCCCGGCAGCGAGCCAATCTAACACGAAGCGCACCGGAAGTTTCCATAGCAATTGCCGCAAGGGCAAATGTTTTACCAGCAAGCTGAGCCCGTTTCTAAAATTGTAGAAAGTTTTTTTTGGGTTGGATGAGGACAGCGTTCCCCCGCCAACATGGTAAACTTTACTTTCCCCCTGATAATAAATTTTATACCCGGCACGGTTCAGCCGCCAGCAAAGATCAATCTCTTCCATGTGGGCGAAGAAACTTTCATCGAACCCACCTGTCTTTTTAAAAACTTCCGCTTTGATGAACAGGCATGCCCCCGTTGCCCAAAATATTTGCCGGGTATCGTTGTATTGGCCGTGGTCTGTTTCGGTGTGTGAAAAAATCCGGCCCCGGCAGAAGGGGTACCCAAAGGAATCTATAAAGCCACCGGCTGCCCCGGCATATTCAAATTTTTCTTTTTCTTGGTAGGAACGGATTTTTGGTTGCGCAGCCCCAATCAAGGGATTGTTTTTTAAAAGTTGAAGGATAGGTTCAATCCAGCCAGCCGTTACTTCCACATCCGAATTGAGCAACACAAAATAATCGGCTTGTATTTTATCAAGCGCGAAATTATATCCGCCACAGTAGCCACGGTTGTGGTCAATCTTTAACACTTCTACTTGTTGGAAAAATTCAGATTCAAGAAGGTGGATGGAATCATCGGTGGAGGCATTGTCGGCCACAATAATTTTTGCCTGGCCACTATATTGAATGACGATAGGAAGAAACTGTTTTAAGAAATTTCTCCCGTTGAAATTCAAGATTACCACCGCTACCTCGGTCATCCCATCAGGCTGCTTAGGTCCATGCCCGGTATGTTGGGCAACATTCCTTCGGTGGCTTTCTTCAACGCTTCTTTTGCCAGCACTTCTGCCTCTTCGGAGGCTTTGTTAACGGCAGCGATCACTAAGTCTTGCACCAGCACTTTGTCTTCTGCTTTTAGAATGAGTGGGTCAATATCGAGGGCGATCACTTGTTTTTTTCCATTTACCGTGGCGCGCACCATGCCACCACCGGCTTCGCCCGAAGCTTTTACATGCACCAAACTATCCTGGGCATCTTTCATCTTCTGCTGCACTTCTTTCATCTTGCCCATCATCTTCATCATGTCGAACATATATACTTCGGGTTTAATTGAATTCCTGTTACTACTTCGGTCATTACTTAGGCGACACTTTTATTACTTAAACTCTTGGGTAATTATTCATTCTTTTTGCCTTACCTACGTAGTACACAGTAAGTCAAAGGTAAATGAATTAGTTTGAAGATGGGGTAGGCGGAATATTGGGGCGCAACCCTATGGCGACAGTGCATCATTCAAACAATTCGTGCTAACTTCAACAAAAAGTCCGTAAAATTGCGGTGTAAAAATTATCAACAAAAATGGCTTTTGAAAGTTTAACAGACGACAAAATAGCAGACTTGCTTAATGGCCCAAAGAAGTTGACCAACCCACAAGCGAGAAGCAAAGGGAAGGACGGGCATGAACAAGTTAATTTCACAGTCGTTGCTATGGATGGCACGAACCATGAGTTTGAATTATACAAAAGACAGAATTTAAGAGACGGAATGGAGGATGATTTTTCTTGTGGAATAAGTTGGGTTGCACCAAACGGAGAAACCCTCACTCTAAAAAGATACAATGGACCAAATCACGACCACCCAAATCATTTAGAAAAAGTAAGGCTTGGACTTAATTGCCATATCCACATAGCAACAGAAAAATATCTCAAAGCAAATAGAAAAGCAGAAGGGTTTGCGGAAGTTACAGACAGATATAAAACTCTTGAAGGGGCTTTGCATTGCCTTGTATCGGACTGTAAAATAACAGGAATTCAAACCAGTCCAGACAATACTAATCAAACAACATTATTTGAGCCATGAATTTAGACGTAAATAAACTTCAGGAAATGCTTTGCTCACTTATGTGTGCAGAAGTAAAAATACGACCAAAGAATGGAAAACTTTTAGCGGTGGACACTCCTTTCTTTTTTGCTGATGGCGACCCTTATCAAATTTACATTAAAGAAATGCCTGGCGGTGTTATTCGCCTTACAGACATGGGACATACAATGATGCACCTTAGTTACGACAACGACATTGACAAGTTTAGAGAAGGAACACGAGGGAACATTTTCAATCAAATAAAATCTGAAACATTTGTTGAAGAAAATAATGGAGAGTTTTTCATTGACACTCCTCTTGACAATTTGGGCTTTAATATTTTCAGACTTGGACAGGCATTGACCAAAATAAATGACTTGACATTTCTTAATAGAGCAAGAGCAGAGTCCACATTTTATGGAGACTTGCAAGAGCAACTCAAAAAAATAGTAGGCGAAGAAAAAATTGTTAAAGACTACTATTACAGCGACATGGAAAATTCAACAGATTATCCCATTGACTATAAAATTTCGGGCAAGTATGCTCCTCTGTTTTTATTTGGAATTCCTAACAAAGACAAGGCAAGATTGACAACAATTATTTTAGAAAGATTGTTGAGAGCACAAGCAGATTTTGAGAGTATTTTAATTTTCGCAGATCAAGGAGCAATGCCAAGACAAGACTTAGCAAGACTTTCAAATGCAGGTGGAGAAATGATTGCATCGCTTGATGCAGAAAGTGATTTTTCAAGAAAGTTGCTTCGTAAGATTAACCCCAACTAGTTAAGGAACTCCGAGGACAGAAGGGCAGCGGCTAACATTATATAATTAAGAGCACCTCTAAAAACCAATAATGGAACGCAGATGACACACCTGCCGGCAGGCAGGATTAAGCTGATAATCGCAGATCAAATCAGAGGAAATCATAGAAATCAGTGTCATCAGCGTTCTATTGATATTCATTTCGCCAGTTATTAGAGGCGCCCTTAAAAAATGGAATGAATACTTTAGCTGATACCCGTTGGGATTTAGACCCCATTGACAAAATTATTTTTGAAGAAAATTTGAAAATCCTATCCGTCTATTTTCATAGGGAATTAGATGTGATGCTTATTTTATTGAACAATAGGAAAATCATAGAAAGGAGAATAAGCATGACGGAGCGCCTTGCCCATGCTGATGAAAATCAATTGCAGCAATATGAATTGAGCCGAACAGGCATCCATTGGCCAGATTTAGATGAGGATTTGAGCCTACGTGGTTATTTAAAGGAAGAAATGATAAACGCCATTCGTGTATAGGATAGGGTTGATACTACTTCGGCAATCTGTAAACACCAATCAATTTCCCTTCTTCAGTATCACCACGGTGCCCTCGCGCGAAAAATTTCTTCCGGCCATGTCGGTGAGGTTTGCTATCCACACGTAAGTGCCTTCGGGCATGGGGCGGCCACTCTGCGATCCATCCCACACTTTATTTGTGTCTGTAAAAAAAATCATGGAGCCCCAGCGGTCGAAAATTTTGAGTTCCATTTTTACAATGTATTGACCAAACACGGTGAACGTTTCATTTTGCACCGGCCCAACGCCATCGGGCGTAAAGGCTGTGGGATAAAACAGGTTGGCTTCTTTGGTGACCACCACCTGGTTGGAAACAGAGGTGAGAAGCCCGGCTTCATTCGCATTGGCCAGCACACGATATTGCACCACCTGGTTGTTCAAATCTTGTTGATCGTCAACAAACACAGTATCCGTTCCAATAGTTGTTGTGCTCATCAGCCCACCACTGCGGTCAAATTTTTGAAGACGATAATTTTTTACTCCCAGGTTCCAGCCTTTTAATCTTGACCAGCGCAATGTGATTGCATTTTTGTTGTCTATGGCAAATGACAATCGCATTGGGCACACCAAGGTGCCGGGCTGGCTTGCGTTATCGCACTGATCGGAATAATTGATACGGTAACACGAGTTTGATTCGGTGGTGTACCCTTTGTCGGCATATTGTGTGACGGTGGTATTATCCACCACGAAGAAT
>JAYVAI010000084.1:0-13870 GCA_043751075.1 Cyclobacteriaceae bacterium
GGCAAACAAAGGCTTTCCACTTTCAATGTATTGATCGTTTTCAATAAAGCCCAAGTAGGCAACGGTGCCATCGGCAGGTGCGGCAAAAAGAAAATCTTCTTTCCAGGCTTTAAGCCGCGCTGCCAATTCTTTGATGGAATTCTCAGCGTTGGTCTGCAATTGGTTTTCTTCTTTGGTGCGGCCTATTTCCAATTCGGCTATTTGTTTTTCAAGGCCATGGCTTGCAGTTGGTTAGCGATGATGGAGGCTTCCATACTTTTTAGGCCACGCTGTTGCAGCAAGTAAGCACTTTTGGTTTTATTGAATTCTAATTGGGCGATCACCTTTTGTGCAAGCAACAGCGAGTCAGTTTTAAATTGGTGGTGGCTAAGCACTCCTTCCTGCTTCATCAGGGTCAATTGCTTTTGCAGGTTTATGTTGAGCCTGTTGTAAGAAATCACTTGCTTGTTTAGATAGGCTATCTGCTTTTCCTGGAGTTTGCTTTCGGCAAAGGCAAGCAAGTCTTGCAACGATTTTACGGTGGCGTTCACATAGCCCTGCAGGTCGCCCGCCATTATATTTCTGTTCAGGGCAACAAATAAATCTTTTGCGTTTTGATCCGCCTCGTAGCCATTGAGTGCCACTTCCAAATAGGTAATATCGCTTATGGTCGCATTGGTTTGCAGGTAGGCGATCAAGTCGTTTTTCTTCACGGTTTCGCTGTGGGTTTTCAAAAGCAATATTTTGCCTGTTGTCCGGCTTACCAAATTGATAGGGGCGGGGTCGGTTGTCACCACCACCTTGGCTTTTATCACATCAGGGTATTTTACAAACCAACTGATGGAAAGAAGTACAATGAAGAGAAAGAAAATGAGGCCAATGCCCCAGCGGATCAAACCTCCCGGCATGTGAGTGATTATCTCCTGCACTTCTTCGCTACGTATCGCAAGGGCTTCTTTGGGTTGTAACTCCATACTGCTTCAAATTTAATTTCATACTGCTTCAAATTTAATTTCATACTACTGTGTACTACGTAGGTTAAGAGAGACATAAATATAAGGATGCTGCTGTGATAGTGTAGCATAAATGTCGCCTAAGTAATGACCGAAGTGGTAAGATAACACTTGAACTTCTTCCAGTATGAAAATGGAGTCAAATTTTATCATGTTGGATACGGGTTTCTGTGGAGTGACTATGGCACGCTTCAACTCTTTGATCAAAAGATGTTGTTCCTTAAAAATATTTTTTGATCTCCGTCTGAGAGATTTTCCGCAAGGAGAGAAACGAAGTTTCCAAGTGATCAAAATCCTTATCGGTGGTAACGAGTTGTAGGTTTAGTAAAGAGGCGGTGGCGGATATCCACAAATCATTCTTGCCCATGTTGCGCGGGGTTGAGAATGGATATTTTTCATAGTCGGGATGCTTGCGTTGGCTGTAGGCATCAATGCTGATATAAGTTTGTAGCAATTGGTGTCCAACATTAACCATTCGAGCAGAACTAAAAAAGTCAACCAATATTTGCATTTTATATTCTCCCCAACCATTCTGAAAAGCTATAGATTGTGTTTCAGCGATATTTATAAATGAAACATAAATGGTTTCCTCCTTATGGATTAAGGTATTCCATTATCCGATGCCCTGATTTTGCCCTCACAATGGCAAGGATGATATTGGTATCAAAAAGCAGGTTCATTTTACTTCGTCAGCATTTTTATTGCTTTTTGGTAGTCTTCATCCGAAAGAGGTTCACCTTTCAAATGATAAAATTTCTTTGGGTCGTAGCCTGTTAGCTTCGCAAAAGCCGTAGTGCCACCGGCCGCCAAAATCTCTTCAGGATCATAGCTCTTAAATTTTGGAAAAAAATAAGGCTTTTCTTTTGATATCGTTTTTGCTTTCATCGTGCTTATTGTAATAATGTGTATTCAAATATCTTAAAAAATATTTTACAATAAAATCACTGCGCCTTCACCAACTTCCCAAACTGATAAAACACCCGCTCCAACAATCTCAAGTCCTTCGTTATAATTTCAGTCTCGCCTTGTAGCTGGTGATGTCTAAATCTCAATCCCCTCTTTTGCTATTTGTTCAATGAACTCATCTCCCTCCATAAATTGTTGAAATGAATAAGGATGTGTCTCAATCAAAGGATAGCGTATGTTCACCTTGGTGTATTGCTTAAGGTTGGCAAAAATATCGTCTGTAAAATTTTTGGAAATCAACAGTAAGTCAATATCAGAGCCATCGTGGGCAGTCCCTCTTGCATGCGTGCCAAAGAGCATGACCTTATCAAAAGTCACCCCAATCGTTTTACACTCTTGCACAAATGTGTGGGCGATGTCTATAGCCTCTTGTTGAGTAACCATTGTTGTAATTTTTCGGCAAGGTCTAATTAATATTATGCGAATGTCGCAGTAGATGCTTTAAGTAATTTTGAAATTTGCTCTGGGGTATCGGCCTTCAATTTGAAAACGGTTCAACAGGCGTCTGACACCTAACTCCAAAGAATTCTTTTTGGTCATCCATAAGTTTAACCGATGTATGCGACAATAAAAAAATGAGTTGTGTGTTTTGGGCGGAATGTTACCTTCGCTCGCCCTGATCCAATGCGCTTTGCAAATTTTCTCTATCGATAAGTGGGCAAAGAACAAAGCATGGAGATATTTTTTACCTGCGAACAAAAGTTCTACAGCCTCCCAATCATCAGATGATTGATTGACCCAATGCGAAATATGTTTTTTTTTGATTTCACTTTCAAATATACCTATTTAACAGAATCAACTAATTTCCTAAGCTGATAAAACACCCGCTCTGGCGAGCGCAAGAAATTCCCCTGCCTAAATCATCCCGAATAAAATTTTTTGATCAAGCATTATATCCTAAAATACTTTTTATTTTTGCCCCGCTTTGACCGCATCCGCCATTTGGCGGAGCAGGCAGGCGATTTATCCATACCACCCACCCACTATGCCAAGAGATCGCAGTATTCGCTCCGTATTGATCATCGGTAGCGGCCCCATCATTATTGGTCAAGCGTGTGAATTTGATTACGCGGGGTCGCAGGCATCGCGCTCGCTGCGCGAAGAAGGCATAGAGGTGATCCTGATCAACTCCAACCCGGCCACCATCATGACCGATAAAGTCACGGCAGACCACATCTATCTGTTGCCCTTAGAAAAAAAATACATACGTGAGATTCTTGAAAAGCACCACGTGGATGCCGTGCTCCCAACCATGGGAGGCCAAACCGCACTCAACCTGTGCATAGAATGTGAGAAGGCGGGCATCTGGGAACACTACGGTGTAAAGATGATAGGAGTGGATATCAAAGCAATTGAAACCACCGAAGACCGCGAAAAATTCAGGTTGAAGATGATTGAGATCGGTGTGGGCGTTTGCAAAGGCGCCACAGCCACTTCGTTTTTGGGAGGAAAAGAAATTGCACAGGAAATTGGTTTTCCATTGGTGATCCGCCCCTCCTACACATTGGGAGGCACAGGCGGTGGGTTTGTAAACAGCCCTGAAGAATTTGATGCGGCCCTGAACCGAGGTTTACATGCTTCGCCCATTCACGAAGTGCTGGTGGAGCAAAGCATCAGGGGCTGGAAGGAATACGAGTTGGAATTGCTGCGCGATGGTGCAGGCAATGTGATCATCATTTGCTCGATCGAAAATTTTGACCCGATGGGCATACACACCGGAGACTCCATTACGGTAGCACCCGCCATGACCTTGCCCGACACGGTTTATCAGCACATGCGCGACCTCGCCATAAGAATGATGAATGCCATTGGCAAATTTGCCGGAGGTTGCAACGTGCAGTTTGCTGTTAACCCCGACACGGATGCCATTGTAGGAATAGAAATCAACCCGCGTGTTTCGCGTTCTTCAGCGTTGGCTTCGAAAGCCACGGGCTACCCCATCGCAAAAATTGCCGCAAAACTTTCCATCGGTTACAACTTAGATGAACTGAAAAACGCCATCACCGGAACCACCACAGCCTACTTCGAGCCGGCCCTCGATTATGTAATCGTAAAAATACCCCGATGGAATTTTGATAAGTTCCAAGGTGCCGATCGCAAGCTTGGCCTTCAAATGAAGTCGGTAGGTGAGGTGATGGGCATCGGAAGAAACTTTCAGGAAGCCTTGCAAAAAGCCTGTCAGAGTTTGGAGATAAGAAGGAATGGCTTGGGTGCCGATGGAAAGGAATTGACCAAACAGGCCGACTTGCTCTACAGTCTTGAGCATCCCAGTTGGAACAGGCTCTTTCACATTTATGATGCCATGAAGCTCGGCATCTCCATGAAGACCATTCAAAAATTGACTAAGATAGATAAGTGGTTTTTGGAACAGATATGGGAATTGATTGAACTCGAAAAAGAAATTGAAAACTATAAGCTCGATACGATCCCGGCTTCGCTCATGCGCACTGCCAAAGAAAAAGGATATGCCGACCGCCAGATTGCACACCTGATCGGCTGCAAAGAAAGCGAAGTGCACAAGAAGCGGAGGGAGATGGGCATCAACCGCGTTTATAAAATGGTGGATACGTGCGCTGCTGAGTTTGAAGCAAAAACAGCTTATTACTATTCATCATTCGACAAAGAGAATGAATCTATTGTTAGCAATAAAAAGAAAGTGATTGTGCTGGGCTCCGGGCCAAACCGTATAGGTCAGGGAATTGAATTTGATTATTCGTGCGTGCACGGAATTCTTGCTGCGAAGGAATGTGGCTACGAAGCCATCATGATCAACTGCAACCCCGAAACCGTATCCACCGATTTTGACATTGCCGACAAACTTTATTTCGAACCTGTTTTCTGGGAGCACCTGTGGGATATTATCCAACACGAGAAACCCGAAGGCGTGATTGTGCAGCTGGGCGGACAAACCGCGTTGAAGCTCGCAGAGAAACTTCATAAATATGGAGTGAAAATAATGGGCACTTCCTACGAAGCACTTGACCTGGCCGAAGACCGCGGGAGTTTTTCAAACCTGCTGAAAGACCTAAACATACCTTATCCAAATTTTGGTGTGGCCACCGATGCCGATGAAGCCCTCGAAGTTTCCAAGACGATTGGGTTCCCACTTTTAGTGCGCCCTTCTTATGTGCTGGGAGGCCAGAGCATGAAGATTGTGATCAACGAAAAGGAATTGGAAAACCACATACTCGATATCTGGAAACACCTTCCTGAAAACAAAGTATTGCTCGATCATTTTCTGGATGGCGCCATTGAAGCCGAAGCCGATGCAATATGCGATGGCGAAGATGTTTATATAATCGGTATCATGCAGCACATTGAGCCGGCCGGCATTCACTCGGGCGATTCTTACGCAGTGCTGCCACCGTATAATCTGGGCGATCTGATCATCAAGCAAATTGAAAGTTATACCAAACGGATTGCACTCGCCCTTAAAACCGTTGGACTCATCAACATTCAGTTTGCCATCAGGCAAGACAAAGTTTATATCATTGAAGCAAACCCGCGCGCCTCACGCACAGTGCCCTTCATCTGCAAAGCATACGATGAACCGTATGTAAACTATGCCGCCAAAGTAATGCTGGGCGAAAAAAAGGTGAAAGACTTTACGTTCAACCCAACCAAAAAAGGCTACGCGATAAAAGTACCCGTGTTCTCGTTCAGCAAATTCCCCGAAGTAAACAAAGAGCTTGGCCCCGAAATGAAAAGTACCGGTGAAGCCATTTATTTTATTGATGACTTGATGGACGACTACTTCATGAATATTTACGCGGAGAGGAATTTGTATTTGAGCAGGTAGGATTTTGCATTTTTGTAATATGACTCCGAAAAACATATCTCAAAAAATAGCAAATCCCTTCGATGTTGAAGACAAGGAAAAGGTTTGGAAACATTTTTTAGAAAATTCGAAACCTATTTCAAAAGCAGAGGCTCTTAAAAAAATGAAAGAGGCTTCGGAGCTTCAAAAAAAATCTGCCCGCCCTTCAGCGAATTCTCAGAGTTGACAAGAGTCTCTTGTTTCCGCAGCCTTGCCCCGAAATGAAAAGTACCGGTGAAAAAAGGGAACGGTAAATCTCTTTGAAGGTATAGAATCCTTATTGATTGGATCAATAATCCTAAAGGCAGGATCAACAGTATAATCCGCTATATCTCACTTTATTTTATGGATTTAGCTGATTATGTTTGTTAGTAGCCTGAATGAAGGGAATTTTCAAAGCATTTCAACTTGCATTCATTTGTTAGTAGCCTGAATGAAGGGAATTTTCAAAGCATTTCAACTTGCATTCAATTGAAACCATTAACTTTGATCTACAGTTAAGCAACACGAGCAATTACCATGAGCAAATTTCTACTAATCCTATCCATCATCGCTTATCTCCTTTATAAAGTTGGTGGTTTCTTTTTCAGAGCGGGGGCATCGTCACAGCAATTTCGCCAGCAGCCACCCAAGCCGGGCAATGTAAAAGCAAACCCCAAAGAAAAAACCAATGGCCACATCAAGGGTGGCGATTACATTGATTATGAGGAGGTGAAATAATTGATCCGATCAACCGCGATGGGCGGATGTGCCAATGAAAATCCATTTCCAAAAATACCAGGCAACCGGCAACGACTTTGTGCTGATAGACAATCGCGCAGGGGTGTATTCATTCAACCAAGAGCAAATAAAAAAAATATGCGACCGCAGGTTTGGCGTGGGCGCGGATGGCCTGATGTTGATTGAGAAGCACCCCGTCATGGATTTCAACTTAGTTTACTATAACAGCGATGGATCGCAAAGTCTTTGCGGCAATGGCAGCCGTGCGGCCGTAATGATGGCCGCCACATTGGGTTTGCTCAAGACAAAAACCAAGTTCAATGCATACGATGGCGCCCATGAAGCCGAGCTCCTGAACAACGGCATCGTGAGGCTTGCAATGAACGATGTATCGCACGTAAAAAAAACCGGAGAAGAATATTTTATACATACAGGCTCACCTCATCATATACGTTTTGTAAATGACCTTGACGGTTATCCAGTAGTTGAAGAAGGAAAAAAAATCCGCTACAGCGAAACGTATTCTCCCGCAGGTGTAAACGCAAACTTTGTTCAGTTGCAAAATGATAACACCGTTGCCGTGCGCACGTACGAGCGTGGCGTTGAAGATGAAACCTACTCGTGCGGCACAGGGGTAACGGCAGCAGCGTTGGCAGCGTCACTTCATGGATACACTTCACCAGTTACTATAAAAGTAAAAGGAGGAGAGCTATCAGTTGAATTTAAAGCTGAGCACAACCACTCTGGCAGTCTGCCAACCACATTTCACAATGTTTTTCTCATCGGCCCTGCCAAAATGGTGTTTGAAGGGGAGATTGATATTTAGTTCTATGAAATTGACAAAGCCCCGTAATATGACTAAGGAAGAAATTCAAGCCATTCTAAACTCTCCAACCGTTGTTAGAAAAAAAAAGGAAGCCCAGGAATTATTTCATTCCCCTGAGTTTGAAAGTCACATTCAAAAAAAATCCCTAATAACCTCCTCGGTTTTGAAAAGGAAAGTTGTAGTGAAGAAGAATGCGGTTTTGAAAAAAAAGAGCAGAAACCAAGTTGCATGAAACCAATTGACGGAGAGTACCTCTTCCGACAAACAGTCTGATTAGCTGATTATCCTCCCTCCAATAATGATCTTCATGCCAAAAAAGCCGCATGAACCCGTTCTGGAACTATAATTGCACCCCGAAATCCTTAAATTTGTTGCCCTTCTAAGGCTATTGGCAAAAGGCTTGAGCGTCAATTGTCATAGGGATATTTAAACTATTGATCGTGTTATGTTAAAATTGATTTCAAAAATTTTCGGAACCAAATCGGAGAAGGACATCAAAAAAATGATGCCGTTGGTGGAGCTTACCAAAAATGAAGGCGAGC
This sequence comes from Cyclobacteriaceae bacterium, assembly GCA_043751075.1. Taxonomy (GTDB): domain Bacteria; phylum Bacteroidota; class Bacteroidia; order Cytophagales; family Cyclobacteriaceae; genus ELB16-189. Next base: position 7,864 of record JAYVAI010000084.1, read on the forward strand.
AACTTCATTCCCTTACGCATGATCAGCTACGGGAAAAGACAACCGAAATACAACGCTTTATCAACGATCAGTTAAAACCCATTGACGATCAGATAGCAGCCCTTCACACGCGCATTGCCGAGCAGCCCGACCTGCATATCAACGATAAGGAATCCATTTTTGCAGAGATAGATAAATTGGAAACCGAAAGGAACAAAGACCTGGAGCGGGTGCTGGTGGAAGTACTGCCCAAAGCATTTGCCATTATGCGCGAAACTGCCCGCAGGTTTAAAGAAAATGAATATCTTGAAGTGACTGCTACCGAACACGACCGCATCCTGGCAGCAAAATATCCAAACATAAAAATCATCGGAGATAAAGCTCAGTGGAGCCGACAGTGGATGGCAGCCGGCAACCTGATCACCTGGGACATGGTGCACTACGAAGTGCAAATCATTGGAGGCATTGCCTTGCACGAAGGCAAAGTGGCCGAGATGGGAACCGGTGAAGGAAAAACATTGGTGGCCACGTTCCCCGCATTTTTGAATGCGCTTGCCAAACGCGGTGTGCACATTGTAACCGTTAACGACTACTTAGCCAAACGCGACAGCGAATGGATGGCCCCGCTATTTCAATTTCATGGGTTGAATATTGACTGCATCGATAAGCATGAACCCAATTCGGTGGAGCGAAGAAATGCCTACAAAGCCGACATTACCTATGGCACCAACAACGAATTTGGTTTTGATTACCTGCGCGATAACATGGCCCGCGAGCCGGAAGAATTGGTGCAGCGCGGGCATCACTATGCCATGGTGGATGAGGTGGACAGTGTTTTAATAGACGAAGCAAGAACTCCATTGATTATTTCGGGGCCCGTGCCGCGTGGCGATGAGCATGAGTTTTATGACCTCAAGCCGCGCATCAATAAAGTGGTAGAAGCCCAGAAGAAATTGATCAACCAGTTTTTGAACGATTCGAAAAAGCTGATAGGCGAGGGCCACGAAAAAGAAGGGGGCACAGCATTGTTCCGCGCACACAGGGGCATGCCCAAGTATAAGCCACTGATCAAATCGTTAAGCGAAACAGGCAACAAATCTATCCTGCAAAAGACAGAAAACTTTTATCTGCAGGACAATAAAAAAATGATGCCCGAGGCAGACGCCCCGCTCTATTTTGTGATTGATGAAAAAGACAACAGCGTAGAACTCACTGAAAAAGGGATTGACCTTATTACTGGTGAAGGGGAGGATCCGAAATTTTTTATCCTTCCAGAGATTGGCCTCGAGTTGAATAAAATAGAAAAAGACACCAGCCTGGCGGGTGAAGTGCGTGTGCAAAAGAAGGAATCATTGATACGCGATTACACTACAAAATCGCAGCGCATACACAGCGTGAATCAATTGCTAAAAGCCTATACCCTTTTTGAAAAAGATACCGAGTACATCTTGGTGGACGGAAAGGTAAAAATTGTGGATGAGCAAACAGGCCGTGTGTTGGATGGCCGCAGATATTCCGATGGCCTGCACCAGGCCATTGAAGCAAAAGAAAATGTGAAGGTGGAAGATGCCACGCAGACGTACGCCACCATTACCTTGCAAAATTATTTTCGCATGTACCACAAGCTGGCGGGTATGACGGGCACGGCCGAAACCGAAGCAGGCGAATTGTGGGACATTTATAAATTGGACGTGGTGGTGATACCCACCAACAAACCCGTTGTTAGAAAAGACCAGGAAGACTTGGTGTATAAAACCATACGCGAAAAATTTAATGCCGTAGTGGATGAGGTGTTGAACCTTACGCAACAAGGCAGGCCCGTGCTGGTGGGCACTACCTCGGTAGAAATATCAGAGTTGATAAGCCGCATGCTTCAGCTTAAAAAAATAAAACACCAGGTGTTGAATGCAAAGCAACATCAGCGCGAAGCAGAGATTGTGGCCGAAGCAGGAAAGCCTGGCACGGTGACCATCGCCACAAACATGGCAGGCCGTGGAACGGATATAAAATTAACACCTGAATCGAGGGCAGCAGGAGGCTTGGCGATTATTGGAACAGAGCGCCATGAATCGCGCAGGGTTGACCGCCAGTTGCGCGGACGGTCGGGCAGGCAAGGCGATCCGGGCTCTTCACAATTTTACGTTTCGCTCGAAGACAACCTCATGCGCCTGTTCATGCCCGAACGGATTGCCCGCTACATGGACAAACTCGGCTTGAAAGAAGGAGAAGTGATTTCCCACTCCATGGTTACAAGTTCCATCGAGCGCGCCCAGAAAAAAGTGGAAGAGAACAACTTTGGCATACGCAAACGCTTGCTTGAATATGACAACGTGATGAACTCGCAGCGTGAAGTAATTTACAAGCGCAGGAGAAACGCACTCTTTGGCGAGCGCCTGGAATTGGACATACTAACCATGCTCTTCGACACCTGCGATGAAATGGTGGCCAACGCGAAAGCCGGTGAAAGTTTTGACAACTTTAAGATAAACGTGCTGAGCTTGCTGGGCTTCGACTTCAATATTTCGCAGGAGGAATTTACAAAAAATGATCAGGTTGCTTTAAGCGAACGCCTGTATGAAGACGCGCTGAAACACTATCGCCACAAAAACAAAACAGCAGCCGATAAATCTTTTCCTATAGTGATGGACATATTCCGCACTCGCGGAGGCACGATTGAAAATATACTGGTGCCCTTTACGGATGGGGCAAAACAAATTGGAGTGGCCGCGAACCTGAAGAAATGCGTAGAGACAAAGAATGGCGAACTGATAAAGGCCATGGAGAAGATGATCACCCTGGCCATCATTGACCAGCAGTGGAAAGAACACTTGCGCGACATGGACGACCTGAAGCAATCCGTGCAAAACGCAGTGTATGAACAAAAGGATCCGCTGTTGATTTATAAGTTTGAAGGCTTTGAAGCGTTCAAGCGGTTCATTGCGAAAGTAAATGAGGAAACTATTTCATTCCTGATAAAAGCTGATGTGCCCGTGCGCGAGGCCGACCAAGTGCAGGAGGCGCACTCACAAAGGCGACAACGGCTGAGCGAGAAAAAAGAAGAGTCGCGTTCGTTGCTGCAAGGCGGAGGTGCCCAACCACAAGGTCCCCCCAAGGCAGAGGAAAAAATTATGCCGGTAAAATCGGAAAGAGTGGCCGGAAGAAACGATAAAGTAACCGTTCAATATCCCGATGGCCGTGTGCTGAAAGATGTGAAGTTCAAAAAAGTGGAAGACGATGTGAAGGCAGGCAGGTGTATTGTTATTGAAGGATAGTAATTCAGTAGGCAGTAGGCAGTCAACAGTAGGCAGTATTGCCTACTGCTTACTTTTAGAGATGGATATGAAAACAGGAAGGCAAATTTTATTAACTGGTTTAATCTTCCATTTTCTGGTTGGTTGTGTGGCGCAGAAAAAGAACGACAAAGCATATTACGAAGACCTCTCGGCCATTCGGCCGCGCGTAGCAGCCCCCGTTGATACGGTGCGCGATTCTTCGGTGCTTCAAAGAGAATTCCGCGCAGTTCCGTTTACCAAAACGGTGAACGTCAAAGTGGATGCCGTGCTGGACAGCATCGACAGGTTCAATCTGATGAGGCGGTCGGTGGATGGCTTCACCATTCAAATCTATTCGGGGCAAAACCGGGAAGAGGCGATGAACACAAAAAAGAAAATGACTACCGATATTCCAGACCTAACGGCCAATCTTCAATATCAACAACCCAAGTTCAGGGTAACCGTAGGGAAATATTATAGCAAGCTGGAGGCCTATCAAGACTTATCGCGGTTGAGGAAAAGTTTTTCATCAGCTATTTTGGTGCCGGAGAAGATTGCGATCCGGTGATCAAAGATTTGTGACACCTTCAATCGGGTCTTGCAATTTGCTTATGAAAGGTCTTACCAATTGTGTCCTTTTAGTCATCAAAGATTAAAACTAACTGAAGAATAATAAAACCCTCCTACCGAAGGCCCACCGAGGTAGGAATTATAAAAGTGATTGAAAATATTGATACCCCCAATTTTCATTCTCACCGTATCATGCAGTTTAAAGCTGATCTGCGCATCCACCGTTTGATAGGCTGGCACATCACCACTCACTAAAAATGATTGCCAATAATAACTGCTCTGCCAGCGATACGTAATCATGAACCCAACCGTTTGGTAAACTCTTTCATTCCCAATAGATATATTGGTTATCCATTGGGGCGTGTTGAACCCATCCTCCAGTCCATCATTGCCAGACTTCCGCTCAAGCTTTGCGTAGGTGACATTGCCCATTGCCACAAAATCTTTAAAGAAACTGTACCTAAGCCCCAGGCTCGATCCATAATTAAAAGCAGTGGTTCTTGAGTTCGTCCACAGCCGGAAACGATCTTGCTTTGTTCTATCGGCCAGATAGAAAGCAATCGAGTCTGGCTTCGTGGTCTTAGCTACGTTTACATCCACCTGCGAAATAAAGTCTTTATAATTGTTGAAATAAAAATCAATATCCAACTGCAGGTTTTCGTTGAGCAAGAGACCGCGGTAGCCAAATTCAAACGAGTTGATCTGCTCGGGCTGAATATAGGTGTAATTGTTTTTTACAAGAAGTCCCTGATTTTTTATAAGAGACTGATCTTTCGTTAACCCCAGTTTATTCACATCGTTGTTAATGGCTGCCTGAAACGCATCAATGGAAGGACGGTTGTACCCATTTTCAAAAATGCCATTCGACAAAACAGGATAGCCGCCCACACGTTTTACCCCACCACTGTTGATGTTAGAAAAACCTTCGAATATGCTTGGGAACCGAAATCCATTTTGATAGGAGAACCGGATGCTATGGTCAGTGACCGGTGAATAAACTGCGGTGAAACGTGGGTTCCACTTCACAGCAAAAAAATCATTCTTATCGGCACGAATGGTAGCTGCAATTTTTAATTTATCAGCAAAGAGATTTTTTGAAGCCTGAAAAAATCCTCCTGTTTTGCTATACACTAAGTTACCGGCACCCTCCGGGTTTATAAAATAATTGCCATCGGGAATAATAATGTAAGTGCGATGATCAAAGCCCGTCAAAATTTTTATACCCATTTTTTCGCTGAGAGGACGAAGCAACCTTTCTGTGAGATTAAGCTGTCCTTCACTATGAAACAATCTGGATTGAACACGCAAAGCAGCGCCCACATCCCAATTGTTGATGTTGCCTAATTCAGTAATTAGATTTTGAAAACCTTCTGTGCCAGGTTGCGGTCTTCCGGCATCGGCCGAAAGTCGCGCCAGCCGATGTGCATCGGCTGCGCTTGATCCAGAAGTAACAGCTCCATGGTAGCTATTGGTGTAATTGCTAAACCAAGTATTGTCGGGCTTAAAATTTCTGTCTATGTTTTCGGCCAGCGAGCGAGCGTTGTATGACTTTCCTGTGTTCTCTACATTTAAATAAACCCGGAGCTGAATAGAGTTGGTTTTTAATGACAAGCCGTGTTGTTGAAGTTGGTAGTCATCGAGCCGGAAGCGATTTGATCGTTGGTAAACATTATCAAGATTGGCAAACCGATACGTGTACGAGAGTAGAACACCGGGGCGAGGCGCGTACAGTAGAGAGGCATCGCCTTTTAGATTTCTAATACTGTAGTCCACCACCTCTTGCTCATAATATCCCGTTCTGCCCACCACATAATTTTTGCCATTGAGTGAAAGAGTTCTTCGGTTCGAGGATTCATTCCCATATGAATTAACCGGATCAATGGCCGGATTATCGGCACCTAATAACCCCGTACTGCTGTTGGCATTTGAATTCAAATCTCTTCGGTCGCTTGCTATCCAATCTGTTCCGCTTAAGTATGTTCCATTGATTTTGAATACAAGTTTTGAATGGATCAACTGAGCCCACCTAAAACTTGTTTCTGTAAAAGGTTTTGCTCCACCCGGAGTGCCGACCCGATTGAATCCAGCCTTCTGCTGAAAACTAAATCCTGTGTGTTTAAAAGGATCTTTGGTGATGAAATTAGCAAGCCCGTTAATGGCGTTCATCCCATAGAGTGCCGATGCTA
>JAYVAI010000085.1:0-5035 GCA_043751075.1 Cyclobacteriaceae bacterium
TAACAAAGTGCATAATCAATGGCGGGGTTCAGTGTAAATTTGTAGTTTAGTTTTTCAAAATACGTTTGGTTTCGTGGGACAGTGACGCGCTTCGAATTCCCGCCACTGCTTATGCACCAACGTAACCTACAACTTCATATAAACCCCCAAACTCCAATTGGGCGAGGCCAAAATATTTCTTCCTGCAAGCGCAAAACCTCCCGATGCGGATATCCCCCATTTGTCTGTCCATTGATAATTTAATTCTACTGTGGGAGAAATATATTCTGTGTTGTTGGAAAAAATACCGTTTTGCACCGCCCCGGCATCGCCATTGTAAAGCGATTGAACGACATTGAATTTCAGGATGGGAATAAATTTTTTCAGGGTCACTCCAACTTCGGCACCAAAACGGATTTCGTCAGAGAAGCCTCGCGTCCTATTGTTAAACGCCACATAAGCCGAAACATACACAGGCTTTGGGTGGAACGAAGCACTGGCATCTAATCGTATCATCTGATTAAATTCTCCATCACCGGTTTGCAAAATTTGTCCTCTGCCACCACGGTCATTTCCAAAAGGCAAACCAAATAAAACAGTGGCACTTACCACCACGGGCTTGTTCATTACCAACGCATATTTAAATGCAAGGTCGGTATCGCCTATGGACTGAAACTCATCACCCGGCACCCGTGTGCCGCTTTGGTTGAACACGGTTTCGTTCAAAGTATTTCTTACAAAAAAAGGAAAGTACATGATCCCCGTAAGGCGTTTGGTGAAACCATATTCCCCATAAATGCTGGTGGTGAAAAGTTGCACAGTGGTAATGTCAACGATGGTGCCGCCCGGCCCATAGAAATAAGGCGACCGGATGTAGTTCTGTGCTAATTTAAAATATCCACCGCGTTTGGGCTGTGGCCATCCACCCCCGGCAAAAAGAAACGTGAGTGGATGCAGAAATAAAAACGTGAATAAAATTTTTCTCATAGTCTATTTCAATTCGGCATAACCAAACGTGACGCTCGCTGGCTTGCATAATATGATCACATATTTATAGTCGGTCAACTTTATGCCGGGGCTCACCGCAGAAAGATTAAAGGACTTAGCTCCGTTGGTTGTGATCTGTGCAACCTCAAGTCCGTTTGCTTTCACCTGCGATCCATTGGTGACGTTGGCCATATAAACAAATGTGCCGAGGGCAAAGCTGGTCTCGAAGTTACTGCTGAACTCTAAAATTATTTTTCCGTTCTCTTCTTTCAATGAAGCCATCCCAATCGCTTTATACCCGCCCGCACTAACAAAGGTGCCTGTGAGGCCGCTCCCGACAGAAAAATTCAACAGGTTGCTTTTCACTCCTTCCACCTTTGCGTGAATGTCAACCATGCCTGTGGAAACGCCTGTTACTTTTCCTTCGTTGCTTACTGTTGCTATGGATGAATTTTCGCTGAACCATTGCACCGTGCGGCCGATAAGTATTTCATTGTTGATATTTTTAACTGCCCAGGTGAGAGTATGGACTTCGCCAATGGCCAAAGAAATTTTGTTTGAAGGTGATGCAATCTCAACTTTTGCAACTTGATTGGCGTTTGAAACAACCGTGACATTTACCGATGAACTTACTACAGATCCAAACGATGCTACAATCATTGCCTGGCCCGCACTCAAAGCTTTTACTGAACCTTGCGAATCGACCGAGGCAACCAATGGCGCAGAGGAAGTCCATACCAGTTCAACCGATCGCTGCACTCCATACTGATCAAAGTAGGTGGCGGCAAGCGGATGGGTTTCCCCAACCATCAATGCAAGTTGAGCGATGCTGATTTCTATTTGTTCATCCACGATAGGGTCATCCACGAAGTCGGTGCCTATGCAACCGCTTAGGCAGAATAAAATCATGATACTTGATGATGCTCGTAAATTCATGCAGCTAAATACGTAAAAGGTACAAGATCCGAACGTCAGCTACTTGACAATTGGTAAAAATTGTAGATTTGACAAATGGAATTTAGCAAAGAAATCTTTCTTCACACAATCGCCCCCACTTCGCCCTACCCTTTCCTGATTCCCATTGAGCGGGCGGAAGGGATTTATTTATATAGCCCCGATGGAAAAATTTATATGGATATGATCTCCGGCATTGGTGTGAGCAATATAGGCCACCGCCATCCGCACGTGATCAACGCCATCAAAGACCAGCTCGACAAACATTTGCATGTGATGGTGTTTGGCGAGTACATCCAATCTTCACCCAATGCACTGGCAAAGAAACTCACAAGCCTTTTGCCACCTGCACTCAACTGTTGCTACTTTGTAAATTCGGGAACAGAAGCAAACGAAGCCGCCCTTAAACTTGCCAAGCGCGCTACGGGCAGAACGGAAATTGTTTCGTGCAAAAAATCGTATCATGGAAGCACACACGGTTCACTAAGCGTTTCGGGCAACGAAATTAAAAAGCAGGCGTTCCGTCCGTTGCTGCCCGATGTAAAGTTTATCGGATTCAATAATTCAAATGATCTGAAAGAAATTACAAACCGTACTGCGTGTGTGATCATGGAAACTGTTCAAGGCGATGCCGGTGTGCGCATTCCCGATCGCAACTATCTGCTGGCGGTGAGAAAGCGTTGTGATGAAACAGGAACGTTGTTGATTTTAGATGAAATTCAATGTGGCATGGGCCGCACCGGAAAATTATTTGCCTTCGAGCATTTTGGCATCGTGCCCGACATACTCACCATTGCCAAGGCATTTGGTGGCGGCTTGCCCATCGGTGCATTCATTTCATCGGAAGAAAAAATGAAATTGCTGTCGCACGATCCGATGCTGGGCCACATCACCACCTTTGGCGGCAACCCCGTGTGCTGCGCCTCGGCATTGGCAACGCTACAAGTAATCGAAAATGAAAACCTCCTTGCGCATGTGGAAAGCAAAGGTCAATTGATAGAACGATTGCTTCAACATCCAAAAATAAAAGAGATCAGGAGGATTGGGTTATTGTTTGCCATTGACTTTGATACTGCGGAGATCGTGAACAATATCGTGAACATAGCCAAAGAAAAAGGCGTGATCTGCTATTGGTTTTTGTCGCACCCAAACAGTTTTAGAATAGCACCACCGCTCACCATCACCGAGGAAGAAATAAAAAAAGCTTGCACCATAATTTTGGATGCAATTGAACAATCCTAACTACAACTCAATATGAACAGCGAAGCACGTTCTTTAAACCGATTAGACTACATATACAAATTGTTGGTTATTATTTCGCTCCTTGTTGCTGCGGCAATATTAGCAAAGGATATTGTAGTCCCTTTACTGATAGCGGGCATTTTGACTGTTGTGCTCATGCCGATCGTTATAAGACTTGAAAAAAAACTTTCTTCCATCACTTCCATTACAATTGCCTTAGTTGGCACCATTTTCCTTTTCGGAATAGTTACGGCCCTGATAGCAAATCAACTGCGTGGCCTTGTTCAAGACTTGCCCAATCTGGAAACAAAATTTAGTTCGTTCGCTGATCACATCAGCAACTCCCTTCAAGACTATTTGGGGTTGACCATGCTGGAACAAAACCAACTTCTAAAGGATGGAATCACTTCGCTAAGCGGTTATGCCACCGAACTATTGGCTGCCACTACCAATATAATTTCACTCATGGTGCAGATACCCATCTATATTTTCTTGTTCCTGATTTACCGCGATCGCTTTAAAGCATTTATCAGAAGCATATTGCCAGCAGCAAGTGAGCAGACCTGGAAAAAAGAAATTGAAACAGTGGTGCAAGGCTACATCTCGGGCCTCATGCTGGTGACCCTGATCATCACCGCGCTCAACAGTATCGGACTATTGGTTTTGGGAATTGATCACGCCATATTTTTTGGTGTGCTGTCGGGGCTGCTCACCATCATTCCTTACATAGGCATTTTTATCGGGGCTACTTTTCCGGTGCTTATGGCCCTGCTCACCAAAGACAGTATTTGGTATGCACTGGGCGTAATTATTATTTTCTCGGTGGTTCAATTTTTGGAAGGGAATTTTATCACTCCGCGCATCACCGGTTCTAAAGTAAGCATCAACGCGCTGGCGGCCATCGTTGCCCTGCTGATAGGGGGAAAAATATTGGGCATAGCGGGAATGATTTTGGCCGTGCCCATGCTGGGTGTAATTAAAATAATTCTCACACACTCATCCCGCTTAAAGCGGCTTGTGATTTTAATTGACGACACGCCCTTGGAGAAAATAGAAAAGGAAAATACTGAAAACTTAAACCCATAAATATCCGCATTCACTACCGCCATGGTTCGTGTCCCCACGAACCAGCAGCGAACATGTGTGATGAACTGAACTATACTTAAAAGATAGATCACAATTGGATAAAGATATATTTGAACTCAAACGAAAATCGCACATAGAGATAGGCGAGATATATTTCCGGACTGCGACTATAAATAAATGGCAACACCTATTAAAAACAGATGAATATAAGGACGTGATCATACAGTCGTTAGACCATTTGAGCAAGGAGGGAAAAATAGATGTATTTGCCTTCGTTTTGATGCCCAACCATATCCATCTGATTTGGCGGATCAATGAATTCAACGGAAAGGAAACAGCACAAGCGTCCTTTTTGAAATTCACTGCGCATGAATTTAAGAAAATGCTTAGCGGAAAGAGGGAAAACAAATTAGCGGATTATGCCGTAAAGGCACACAACAAGCAATATGAGTTTTGGCAGCGGGATTCATTGGCGATACATTTGTACACACGGGAAGTAGCATATCAAAAACTGGATTATTTGCATTACAACCCGGTGGCAGAACATTGGCAATTAGTAAGCGACCCCTGTGATTATAAGTATTCAACAATAAGGTTTTATGAGATGGGGGTCAGGAATTTTTCATTTATAAAAGATTTGAGGTTGGAATTTTGAAGGATGGTTGATAGAGACATTGGTTCGTGGAGACAGTCGAGTAGGCAAGGGCATTTCAGCCCAAGCCTCTCACAGAACCGTGCGTGAGACTCTCACCTCACACGGCTCTTCTAACTCTTGTCTTACTATTAG